>JBDRTC010001153.1:0-7272 GCA_043824335.1 Planctomycetota bacterium
GAGGGCTTTGCCGAACCTCTGCCGAACCTCGGTGAGCCGGCAGGTTCGGCACCTTAACTCATTGGGACAAAAGCAGATGCGACGACATGCCGAACCTGCCGACCCTTACCAGTAAACATACACATGTACGCGCACGCACGCACGCACGCGTACACGCGGGTTTCGATCGCTAGGAAACAGGTTCGGCAGGTTCGGCAGGTTCGGCAGACGACCAGCCGCCGGAGTGTGCTGGGTGAGGATCGCGTGGCACGCCGCCACGTCGCCCACGTTTGCGCACGTCGCGTTCCTGCGCCCCCGGGCGACCCACAGGCGCCCTGGCCGCCAACGTGGCCCAACGCGCGGGCCATGGTTCCTCCTGGGCGATTTAGGCGCGAGATGGCGATGGGAACAGTCGCGCGTATAGACAGAGTTTCTTTCACTTGTCCGGTTTTTTCCGCAAGTCGTGGTATGGCAAGAACATACGGTGAAAACAGGGCTGTCCGGTTTTCGGCGGAGGGTGCGACAAGATGAGTGATGCCCAGCAGGACAGAAATCGAGATACAACAGCTGATCGGAGACCTCCGTCGTCGGCAGTGAGCCAGTGCATCGATTGGTACGCCGAAGGCGAGGACCGGATCGTCGAAGCAGGCGGCATTCGGGTGGTCGTTCGTTTCGTGGGGCGCAAGGGACGCCGCGGGCGAATTGCGATTACGGCGCCGCCCGGAGCGGCGTTCCGGGCTCGCGACTGAAACAAGACCGTTCAGTCGCCAGATCGTTTCATTTAATGGTCGATTTGGCAGCCAGACTCACAGACTTTGAAAAGTAGGCTCGCACGAAACGGCGCCGAGGACTTGTCGGTGACGACGGCCGGTCCGGTTCTGGCGGCCATGCGAGTCACGAGACTCGGACAGCAAGGGTGAAAATCAATGTCGACTGGCGACAGGCCAATGGATCGTGGCTTCTCCTAAAGGCTTATGGCGATGTGGTTTACGCTCCTGCTATACTCTGGCGATCCTTGGCGTGCGGACGGCATCACCGCTGCATTTAGGATACCTCCCAAGTGGCATTTACTGCTTGATATTACGCATCATAGAATGAATGGCCTTGAATTTGCCACTAAAGAAGCTAGAATACTTCTGTCGAACAGAAGTAGTGGCCCAGCGTCCCGAGGTTTACCCATGCCCCTCCACGACAGGCTGAGACACGCACGTCAAAGAGCAGCCCTATCTGGGGCCCAGGTCCGCGATCGGGTTGACATTGGGGAGTCCTCGCTGTCCGAGTTTGAGCATGGCAAGCGAGAGCCAAGCCTAAGCCAGCTAAAGAAACTGGCGGACCTGTACCGTCGTTCCGTCTCGTTTTTCTTTGCCGAAGGCCCGATTGCCGACGAGCCGGCGGTCCTGTGGCGCATGCGCCCGCAAGACAACGCGGAGGAGATCGAGGTCAGGTTTCTACGCCTCTGCGAACAGTACCACAACCTTGAGATGTGGTGCGAGGAGCGGGCCCCCGTGTCTCTGCCTCAAGCGAAGGGAGATGCTGCCCGGTTCGGCTACAGCGACGCCGAAGAACTTGCCAAGCAAGTTCGGCGAGATTTGCAGCTTGGTGACCGGCCAGGACAATGCCTTCTGGCGGTGCTTGAGGAAGTCTGTGGCGTCAAGGTTTTCCACCTGGACTTCGAGCCTTCTGGGACGGCCGCCTCGGCCGTCTGTGAGACGTTCGGATCGGCGGTTCTGCTGAATGCCAACAACGCTCGCTGGCGCAGAAACCATGATCTCGCCCACGAGCTGTTCCATTTGCTGACTTGGTCTCTGTTTCATCCGGTTGCCGGTGGCCCGATGGTGGCCGGAGACCGGGAGGAGAAGCTAGCGACCACCTTTGCGTCAAATCTGCTGATGCCGTCGGAGCCCTTTGGAAGTGCAATCAATTCCCGCGCTCGGGGCGGCAAAATCACCTTTGAATCGCTCTTCGACATCGCTCGCCAGTTCGACGTATCCGTTGAATCAGTACTGTGGCGAATCCACATCGTTTCTAATCGTGGTCAGTCGAGCAGTGACCTGACCCAAGGGGAAATTGAACAAGCCAAGCGGCTAGCGCCATTGCTTGAGGAGCGTGAGAACCCCAAGCCCCATCCCTGGCCTGCTCGTTATCGGGCATTAGCGATCAAATCTCTGCGGCGGGGGGAGATCGCGATTGGCCGATTCGCGGAGTATATGAATATAAGCAGGCACGAGGCTATGCGGTTCGTCGAGCAGGAGGCGCCGGACGATGAAGAAGTTCAGATTGCTCCTGCTTGATGCCAATGTGGTCATCGAGATATCGCGGCAAGGGCTATGGGACCAGATGATTGCCAGGTGTGACATTCATCTTGCGCAGACGGTCCTCGATGAAGCGCAGTTCTACGATGACGACCAGGGAGATCGGCACTACATCGACCTCGCGTCATACGTTTCCGCCAAAAGCATTACCGTATTCGATCTGACGCCGTCGCAGATGGACGGTTTTCGGGCACGATTCGACCCCGTCTACTTTGAGAAGCTCGACCCAGGTGAAACGGAGTCTTTGGCGTATCTACTCGATCAGTCAGACGAGTGTATGATCTGCTCCGCCGACAAGATCGTCTACCGGGTGCTTGGCTGCTTGCGCAAGCCGGGCCAGGGAGTCTCGCTTGACGAGGTGCTGGGGCAGATCGGTCTGGGCCGCAAACTGGGGCGGGAGTTCACGAAGGCCTACAAGGAGGAATGGACCAAGAAGGGATTTCAGGAGGGGCTGGCAGGACTGGGCATACGCCCTCTAAGACAGGGCCCGGCACGATAAACACGTGCGCCCGCCTCGACATACCAACCCAACCAGAATGTACCCAAGTCCTCTGATCTGATATAATGAACTCACGCATGTGAATCAGTGACAGGCGGTTTCTCTGGTCCGCCTGCCCGCCGCCCTGGATTGCCGGGGCTGCACTCCGCAGCTCGGAGCCACCAGCACAAACCCAGTGCCGAGGTGCGCTCCGATGAAGATCGAGCTTTGGGTCGTCTCGCGGGTCAAACCCTACCCAAAAAACCCGCGCCTGAACGACGACGCTGTCGCGGCCGTGGCCGAATCGATCCGGCAGTTCGGGTTCAGGCAACCCATTGTGGTGGACACCGACGGCGTCATCATCTGCGGGCACACCCGCTGGAAGGCCGCGCTCAAGCTCGGGCAGGAGACCGTGCCGGTCCACGTCGCCAAGGACCTCACGCCGGCCCAGATCAAGGCATACAGGATCGCCGACAACAAGACGACGGAAAGCAAAGGGCGAACCGGGCTGGGGCACAAGGCGTTTTTCTCGGCCTTGCAGCGATTTCGCCCACATGTAGGGGAAGGGCGGCTTACCGTTGGTGGCAAACGGACGTGGTGTTACACCGGAATCGGGCTGAAAGCTGTCCAAGATGTCCAGGATGTCCAGGATGTCCAGGATGTCCAGGATAACCCCTTCTTGTTGCTCACGCAGGCGCGCGATTCATCGAGGGGGCAGACGAAAGAGTGTGTCCCCCAAGAACAAGATAAGGCTCATCCTGGACATCCTGGACACGACGAAGGCGTGGTGGAGGAGGCCCAACGGACGGACTAACCCTACTTCGCGAGGCCCGGGCGGCGGGGCTGAAGGTCACCACCCACGGCCCGAGACTTGTGGTCCGCGGCCCTCGGCGGGTGGAACGTCATGGAACCTTTGGCCAAGCAGCTACTCGCCAACAAGCCGGCCGTCATGGCGGCCCTCGAAGCCGAGCGGACGGCGAGCCGCCTGCCGGCATGGTGCGAGTGTGGCTCCCTCGACTACGTGGACGTGCCGATCCACGGTGGCCAATCCGTTCGGCGTGACTGTGCGGCGTGCAATCGGTTCGTCGGCTTCATCAAGCGGTACGGGCGACTACTGCAATCCTCGGAGATCGCCAGCGAGAGCGAGCCGGGGCGCGCCGTCGGGGAGAGTGAGTTCGAGGGTCGTGGGTCCTCCCCGGCCGCTCCCCTTCCTTCCCCCCATGCGGAAAACCCGCCAAACGAACTTCTCCGCTTTCTAACGCGCACGCGCGCACGCACGACTCCTCCCCTTCCCCAACTCAAGGGAAACACAAGGGGGCCAGCAGAAATGGAGGGCCGGGACCCTAACGCACCAAAGCGACAGTCAGATTACCTAGCTTGACACCCCTTTTCGATGAAATGGTCGCGGCAGGAAAACCAAGCGGACCGAAACGACAACGAAACGACATCTAACGACAGTTAACGACACTGAAACGACACAAAACAACAGTCAGCTTGCCCAGCTTGACACCCAATTTGCTGAAAAGGTCTCGAAACACCTCTTGAAGCACCACGAAACACCTCCAAATACCACGAAACACCACGACAAGAAAGGGGCTCCCAACAGTATCTTGCCTAACTTAACACCCAATTTGCGTTAAATGGTCGCGGCAGGGAACGTAAAGAGTAAATGCCACCCCGTGGGGGTCGGGTACCCGGGGCACCAGGGGCGAGGGAGCGTAACCCCTTACCCTTGAGTACGTTAGGGCTTTCGCGTCCCCTGGACCACAAGTGCAAACACCCTAAGCGACCGGATACGCAACCCAAAGCATCTGTCATCAAATTGACTACACCACTCCCCTACGTGTCATCAAATTGACTGCGCTCCAGCATCCTCGCATACCTGCCCTGCTACCCTACCTTGCTTGTCGAACAGTGCTTGAATAGGCGTCGAACAGGGCTTGGATAGCGAGTTTGTCATAGGCCGGGCGTCCGGGGCCGGTGAGGCAGGATGTCGGCCTCGTGGGTGGTGTCCTAAGAGTGTGTGGCAGGGGCACGTTTCTGCTACACTACGAGGGGATATATGGTGCACTATCCTAAAGGGAGTGAGCACAATGCGGTACGGCGTATGGAACAATAAGGGCGGAGTTGGAAAGAGCTTCTTGACATTCATGCTCGCAACGGAGCTTGCCAAGAATCGCGATGTTCCCGTTATTGTCGCGGATTTGTGCCCCCAGGCCAACGTGTCAGAAATGGTCCTTGGTGGCAACAGCACCGAATCTCGTGAGCTTGAGATGCTGCTTGCGGGGGGCAGCGGCAGACATACCATTGGGGGGTATTTGGATTCACGCATTGAGTCGCCTCACAGGACAACAGGAAGCGAAACGGACTATCTAGTTCTCGCTCGTGACCACAACCAGCACATGCCAGAAAAGCTGTGGTTGATTGCGGGCGATCCCAGCTTGGAGTTGCAGGCGCAGGTCATTAATCAGATAAGCGGACAAACGCTGCCAGAAGAAAGTTGGAAGAATGTTCATAATTGGCTGCGTGATCTTCTCGCGGCATGCACAAGGAAGGTCGGTGACGACGCGTTGATTATCATTGACTGTAACCCTAGCTTTTCTGCTTATACTGAACTGGCGGTAATCGCATCAGAGCGGCTAATCGTCCCGTGCTCAAGCGATGGTTCGTCTGCGCGGGCAATCAGTAATCTAGGTTCGCTTGTGTTCGGCGTAGGAGGAAATCCAGCGCATGCGAAGGTCGGTTTTCACGGCAAGGCAAGGCAATTCAAGATGGCGCTGCCTGTTGTGCACTCCGTGTTGCTTAATCGGTCGACGCAATACAGCAAACGAGCGAGCAAGGCGTTCGGCGCTATGTTTGATGCGATCAAAGAGCGGGTCGCGACAGTTCGGGGGCACGCACCGGAACAATTTCTCTCTGGCAACCTATTTCACGAGGTGCCCGACAACCATTCTGTTGCGATTGTCTGTTCCCACCTGGGCCGTCCGCTCTATAGCATCACGCCAGGGAAATATGAAGTGTGGGACACAAATCCGCAAGTCAACAACGAGCCGCTGGATCGTTACAAGGAGCACCTAGAGGCGTTTGTGGCCACTCTATAACGAGCCCGCATGCGAAGCTCTTAGATGTGCATCGGCGGGCTCAAGACCGCCTCAGACAATTCATCAAAACTCCAGACGTGCCCCGCCAACCCGGCCATCATGGCGGCCGTCGGCCGCTTCTCGCCCTTGTTCCCGGGCTTCCGGGTCTGCCAGCAGAAATTGTACCAGGCTGCGAACATGGCGAAGGCGGCTTCCAGGTTTTCGAGCTTCTTTGAAAAGCAGAGGGTCAGCCGGTTGAGGCGCTTCAGGAACAGCCGTTGCGTTCCGTTCAGACGCTCAACGTGCGATGTGCATATCGTCCACTGCTCATTTTTCCGCATGTTTTTGACCCCTGTTCGCTTCGTTCCCACCATTTCCGAGGGGGTGTAGACCATGCTGGCGTTCCGGTACTCCTTGATGATCGTGCCGAACTTGGAGTAGGGACCGAAAGCCAGGTCCACGGCTTCAGGGTACGCCGCAAAGCCGTCTGTGCTGATCTGGACCACCGGCCGGTACTCCCCGGCCTGGTAGGCGTGCTGATCGCTGGCGTGCGGTCCGGGGATCGTAAGCCGGCTGGCCACGTCCATCATAAAACGTCGGGCGTTGTCGGCCGATCGCTTGCCGATGACAAACGCGGGCATGAGCTTCGTTTTCTGGTCAACGCAGGTCCAGAGGTAAATGTCGCCCATATCGTGGCAGGTAGCCCGCTCCGTCGTGGTCAGCCGGGCCTGCTTTTTGTAGACGTAGGTCCATTGCTCATCAAACTCCAGGTGGGTCAGCTTCAGGCCCCGCATGCGCCGATCCAGGAACCGCTGGCAGGCTTGACCGAAGTGGACCAGCAACCGGCAAATGGTGTCCCGGTGAAGGCCGGTAATCCGTTCAGTCGAGCGAATCGAGTTCCCCTCGACCAGCATCCGCAAGGCCAGCTTGGCGGTATCGAGGGCAATCCGCATGTTCCCCAGGAGTTTGCGGGGGCGCTCACTCCAGGTCTTTCCGCAGACCTTGCAGCGGAATCGCCGGTTGCCCTTCCGGTCCTTCCCGTGACTCTTGGTGTGCTCGTGCCGACACGCGGGGGCGATCATCGAACCAGCCTTTCACTTTGCGGCTGGGTCGCGGTAGAATGTAGGTGTGATGCGACATTCTGGGCGACCCGCCTAGATGTTGGACCCGGGGTCGGTTACAGCCGATTCCGGGTTTTTTCGTGGTTGTGTCCATTTCTAATCTCCACCTTTATTGTAGTGCAATTATCCACGGGGTCAAGGGGGAAAATCGCCTTGACGGAAAGAATTTTTGCACTACAATGGTGGCATGGGAAAGAAACGGGGAGCACCACTGAAACCGCCCAGCAAGCGGAAAGGCCACGTCGTGCAGATTCGGCTCACATCGGCCGAAAAGGCAGACTGTGAGCAGGCAGCCCAGCTAG
>JBDRTC010001154.1:0-3709 GCA_043824335.1 Planctomycetota bacterium
ACAACCTCGATGACGAGGGGAAGAAGTGGCTCCACGTGAATCGTCATCGCCTCGAACTCTTCCGCCTCCCTCCCTACTCGCCGGAGTTCAATCCGATCGAGGGCGTCTGGAAGACGGCCAAGAAACAGACGACGCACAACCGCTTCTTTCACACCACCACCGAGCGCGACGATGCCTTGATGGCGACGTTCGAGCGCTTCGACGCTCAACCGGCGCTGCTTGTCGGCCACGTCGCTCGCTTCCTCGGATGATCTACGGTCCATGCGTCACTGTTTAGATCGCCGTCTGGTGGAGCTGGTGGGCAACTGCATGCGCCCTCCTGTCGCCGAACGGTGGAGCCAAGAACCAGAGTCACCCTTTCCCGCTCCCGGATCAACCAGAAAGAACTACAGGCATTCTCTATCGAGAAGAGGAACCAGAGGCAGGAACTAGAACCAGTGGCTCAGGCACATCCAGTGGCTGGTGGGAATGGCTCAGAACTATCCCGCCGCTTCCACTGCGCGGTATCACGTTGCGAGCGGACACGATGTTGCTCCCGATCCGCCCGGCCCGTTTGATTTTTTGGCGGACCCGTCACAGCACGTGGTCTGCGGCCAGAAGTGGGAGCACTGCCAGGAGTGCATGGGGCTAGACTTTGACCCACGCTGCGGCGTTCGGCCCAATGGAAGGCAGGCAATCTGGCCAGCTCTCGCCCCTCCGGACGAGATTTGTTTCCGGCTACTGGCGTTCATCCTACTTTCCGCAGGTCAAGAATGCCCTTTTCGTGAATTTCGTCACCCCCTCATTGTCCATAGGCTGAAGTCGGTATCTCCAGCAATTCGAGGACGGTGCGCTGGACATCGGTCAGCTCGTCCCAGAACGTCTTGACCAGCCGACCGCTCTCGAAGAGCCGATGCCGCCGGAGCGGCCCGAACAGGCCGAGGATCTTGTCGGCCGTGGGCGCCCAACACTTGCGCTCCTCCGGGTACAAGGGGATGGACTCGAGGCCACGCGCCTTCATGGCCTCACGGATCTGGCGCTCGATGAGCGCGTGGACTGTCACGGCGATAAAGTAGAGGAAGAGGTACGCCTCGATCCGCTCAGGCGTCTTGAAGTTCACCGGCACGACCTCGGCAGCGGTCTTGAGCTGCTCGTGGCGCTTCTCGATGAAGGGCTGGTACTTGTAGATCGACAGGACCTCCAGCGGTGACATCCGCTCCGCGGGGAGATCGGTGATCAGCGGGAAGATCCCGTCCGCGGCAGCCGAGGCCTTGATGGCTTCGGCATCCAGCGTGACCACTGGCCGGTAGATCGTTTTCACCTGACGGGCGTAGTGGGTGTTCTTGCCGGGCCGGCCCGGCCCCTCCTGCTTGTAGGTCTCATCCTCGTGAGCCTCGACCGCCACCTCCACCCAGGCGCGCGTATCGGTTTGATCGAGGATCTTGTCCACCGCGGCCTGGACCTGCTCGCGGGTCTTGAGGTTTCGCTTGCCGGCGCGCTCGCCGAGCCGGTGGAGATCCTGTCGCGCCGCCTGGATGGCGTTGTCGCGGGTGCGCTCGTCGCGCTTCCATTTCTCCGAGCTGCGATACCAGATGATGCGGTAGCCTTCCAAGCTCGTCGCCGGATCCTCCACGGCCTCGAAGCGCTCGGGCGGGCCGTGCTTGCGCCGCAGATGAGGACGATCCCAGATGACCTGCCAGTCCACCGGGTTGTGCTGGATCCACTCCTTGAAGCGTCCGTCCTCATTCCTCGTGCGTGGCAGCACGGTGATGAAGTGACCGCCCTCGCCGGTGATGTGCGCCATGTTCTCCCGGCTGCACAGCTTGCAGTCAGCGATGTAGATGAACTCGGGGCTGCCCACGATCCCCCGCAACGAGTCCCAGATCCCGATGTGGGTTTTGTCGTCGTTCGTGTTGCCATCGTAAACGTTGTAGTGCAGCGGCACCGCCCCGTCATCGCTGACCGTCAGCGTCCAGACGAGTTGCTTGAGATCGGGCCTGTGGTCCTTGTTGTGGCCATGGACGATCCGCAGGCGACGGAGGCCGTCCTCGCGCGGCGCTCTCTCGCGGTACTCCCCCGAGAGGGTAATGCTGGTCGAGTCGTTGTGAAGGTGCTTCAGGTCGATGCCGAACTCCTCCACCATATCGATGACGAGTCGGGTCACCATGGTCCGCCGATCGGCCACGAACAGCTTGTCCAGGGTCCGGCCCAGGCGGTCGTCGTTGATCAGTCGGATCTGGTCCGGCTGAAGCTCCAGCCGTTCTGGGTCGAACTGACGAGTCCACTCCGGCACGCCGTAGAGCGGGTGGCGTGAAAGCGTGAAGTTGCGCACCAAAAGCATGGCGCTGTCCGCCGGCGGCAGCTTGAGACGGGAGTCCGGTGTCCCGAAGAGCTCACCGAGGAGCGCGCGCACGCGCAAGCGATCGAGGAATGGCTGGATGATCGGGAGCCCTCCCAGACATAGCGATTCCAGGACAAATGCGTCGGTCAATGCCCCTCCCTTCTTCTCGGCATCTCGTCCCTCAAGATATAGAGCTTGACAGCCATCGGGTCTGTCCGTATCATTACGGCCAGACTTAGTCAAGGAGGTTCTCTCTTGTCTGCCATTCAGTTGAAGCGAAGACAGGAAGAGGCACTTCGCCGAATTCAGGTGAATTACGAGCAGATCAAGTCAGAGATCGATGAGATCGGATTCGTCGTTCAAGGATCCGTCACCGATCGCTGGAAGAAGTGCGGCAAGCCAGCCTGTCGCTGCCACGAAGATCCGGACGAGTGGCACGGGCCCTACTACCAGTGGAGCTGGAAGAGCGATGGCCAAACGACTTCGGTTTCCCTGACGAGGGAGCAAGCTACGCTATGCCGCCAGTGGGCAAAGAACAACCGGAGGCTGGAGAAGATAATCAAGCGTCTGCGCAAGCTCTCCCTGCGGGCGGCACGGCTCTACGATATTGCCAGAAAATGACGTCCGCGACCTGCGGAAAGTAGGTATTAATAGTCTTAATCCTATTGTTCCTCAAATCAAGCGAACCTATACGTAGCAGATCGGATAGAGCCGACAAGTCAACTATTCCATTGTCCTTGATCGACAGTATGACGAGAGCAGACAATTTCGAGAGCGGGCCTATATCGGTAATACGATTCTCATCAAGTTCCAACGAACTAATTGTTACAAGGCCCGAAATCGGCTCCAAGTCAGAAACCATGTTCCGGCTCAAGGCCAAGGATGAGAGGGATGGAAGCATAGATAGAGGCTCAAGGTTATCTATCCGGTTCCCATCAAGGACTAGCTGTCGAAGAGAAGCCAGACTGAATATCGGACGAATATCACTGATATTGTTGTCACGTAAGAGAAGAAACTTAAGCCCAGTCATGCATTGAATTCCCGCCAAATCTGAAATCCCTTTTTCGCTAGCCTGGAAGTTATCGACCTCCAATAGATACTCTGCAAGGATGTCGTCTTCAGGCTTTCCTATTCTTTCTCTTATCGCGGCCTCTAGAGCCTCGTCTGGAAACTCCACTACCCTTTCACATTCCTGAAGGCAACGGCCCAACACGCATGAATATCCAGTGACACAGCTTCCTACGTCGCATTCAGTGCTGTGTTCGAGATCAACTATCTCGGTGTCTGTGCTTCCGTCGCCGCCAAGGTCTGCATCGCTTTCTTCAGAAAGTTCATTTGCCAGTTCTCTATCTTCGCTGTTTTTGTAACGTTTTGATGCGCCTTTGCATC
>JBDRTC010001155.1:0-7932 GCA_043824335.1 Planctomycetota bacterium
AGTTTCGGAGAGTTTCGGATTCAACCCCCGTCGACGGGTGGCAAGGGCACGTGCGGCCCGAACAGGCAAGAAAGCCGCCTTCGGGGGGGAAAGGGTCGGGGAGTCTCCCAGAATCAGCCGGCGGCGTCCAGGCCGATTTTCCTGCCAAACTGGAAACCTGAAGATAGAACCCGTTGCTTCCCAAGGGTCTTCCCAGTGTGACGACGTCGCACGGTGGGGGCAGGTGGGATTTGGGAGAGGCCCCTGGCGGACCCATTGCCTTCGGGGCAGAATCATTGCCGGGCGCCTTTTGTCTGGGACTCACCCGGCGGGACGGGCCCCGGATTCCTCCAGCCGAAGCGAAGGAGCTTCTCCGTGGAAACGGCGACGATCGAAACCGCGTATCAACTGGCCAAGGACCGCTACGGGGAGTATGGCGTCGACGTCGACGGGGCCCTCAACCGGCTCGGCAGCGTGGCCATTTCGGTCCATTGCTGGCAGGGCGACGACGTGGGCGGGTTTGAAACGGCCGAGGGGCTCTCCGGCGGCGGGATCATGGCCACGGGCAGCTATCCCGGCAAGGCCCGAACCGCCGACGAGCTTCGCGGCGACCTGGAAGCGGCCTACCGCCTCATCCCCGGCCGGCACCGGCTGAACCTGCACGCGATGTATCTGGAGAGCGACAAGCCCGTCGAGCGCGACCAGATCGAGCCGGCCCACTTCCAGCGCTGGATCGATTGGGCCCGAGGGCTCGGCATCGGGATCGATTTCAACCCCACGTTTTTTTCCCACCCGAAGGCCGCCGACGGCTTCACGCTCACCAGCCGCGACGAGGGCATCCGCCGCTTCTGGGTCGAGCACGGGATCGCGTGCCGCAAGGTGGGCGAGGCGATCGGCCGCCAGCTCGGCTCCGCGTGCGTGACGAACATCTGGATCCCCGACGGCTACAAAGACGTGACCATCGACCGCAAGGGCCCCCGCGAGCGGCTCCGGAAATCACTCGACGAGATCTTCGCCGACACGATCGACCGAGCCTTCAACCTCGACGCGGTCGAGTGCAAGCTTTTCGGCATCGGCTCGGAGACTTTCGTGGCCGGCTCCCACGAGTTCTACTTGGGCTATGCGATCCGCCACGAGAAGCTGTTGTGTCTCGACGCGGGCCACTTCCATCCCACGGAAACCATCGCCGACAAAATTTCCTCCGTGCTCCTTTTTCTCGACGAAATCCTGCTCCACGTCAGCCGGGGCATCCGCTGGGATAGCGACCACGTGGTGCTGGTGACCGACGACTTGCAGGCGATCGCCGCGGAGATCGTCCGGGGCGGTTTCCTCGACCGGGTCCACGTGGGCCTGGACTTTTTCGACGCCAGCATCCACCGGGTGGCGGCCTGGGTGATCGGCACCCGGGCGATGCTCAAGGCCCTGCTCGTGGCCTTGCTCGAGCCCACGGAAAAGCTCCGTCACTTGGAGATCGAAGGGGATTTTACGTCGCGGCTGGCCATGGTCGAGGAGGTCAAAACGCTGCCGTTCGGCGCCGTCTGGGATTACTACTGCCTGAAGCAGGGGGTTCCGCCGGGGATGGCCTGGATGGACGAAGTCCGCCGGTACGAACGCCAGGTGACGGCCAAGCGATAGTGGACTGCTTGACGGTGGCCGGGAATTGGGATCAAGAAACGTTGTTGGTGCGGCAGTTGAACTGCCGCACCCTCGCCGCGTGGGAAAGGTACGGCAGTACAACTGCCGTACCAACTGAAGAAACGAAAGGCACGACCAGTCGCCCTGCTCTTTTTACCTAAAGGTCGCCGAGCCCCCGTTGTACGATTGGCCGGTTTGGCGTAGCATGTGGGCTGCTTACTCTCCCCTATCCCCAGGAGCCGTGTCGGACTAATGTCGAAACAACGGATCGGATTCATCGGCGCCGGGCAGATGGCCACGGCGTTGGGGCGCGGTTTCGTCGAGGCCGAACTCGTCGCCGAAGGCGGCCTGGTGGCCAGCGACCCGATCGCCGAGGCCCGGGAGCGGTTCGCCCAGGCCACGGGCGGGCGGACCACGGCCGACAATCTCCAAACGGCAAACGAAGCCGACGTGATCTTTCTGGCCGTCAAGCCGCAGCAGATGGCCCCGGTGCTGGCCGAGCTGCGAGGAAAAACCACCGCCGGGAAGCTGGTCGTGTCGATTGCCGCGGGCGTGCGCCTGGCGGTGCTGGCCGAAGGGCTCGGCGAGGAGGCCCGGCTGGTTCGCGTGATGCCGAACACGCCTTGCCTGGTGGGGCAGGGCGCCTGCGGGTATTGTTTGGGCGGGAAGGCCACGGCCGACGACGGCCGGCTCGTCGAGCGTTTGCTCACCGCGGTGGGCGTTGCCTACCAGATGGAAGAAAAGCTGCTCGACGCGGTGACCGGCCTGTCGGGCTCGGGTCCGGCCTTCGTGTACGTGATCATCGAGGCGCTCAGCGACGGCGGCGTCCGCATGGGGCTTCCCCGCCAGGTGGCCACGGCGCTGGCCGCCCAGACCGTCCGCGGGGCGGCCGAGATGGTGATCGCGACCCAAGAGCACACGGGCGTGCTGAAAGACCGCGTGACCAGCCCCGGCGGCACGACGATCGCCGGTCTTCAGGCCCTGGAGTCGGGCGGCCTCCGCGCCGCGCTGATGGCGGCCGTCGAAACGGCCACCCGCCGATCGATCGAGCTGGGAGCAGGCTCGTAAGCATCCGTGCAGGAGCAACTCGGGCGACGATCGAACGCTGTGAAATCGTGAGGGAGGTCTCCACTGATGTCGACGTTCGAAAACGACCAGTACCGCTGGCGCGAAACGTATTTCGTGCTGTTCGAGTCCTCGAAGCGACCGACGCTGGAGGCGCTTCAACAATCGCTCTCCAAGCTGAATAGCCGCTTCACGCTCACCAACCTCAGCGCCGACGAGTCCGGCCGCTTCGAATCGATGACCATCTTGTCGCCCGACGATTTTTCCGCCCTGGACATCTCCTACCTCGACGGCGAGGAGGTCCTGGAACAGGGGGCGGAACTGGTCGAGCAGATGGAAACGACCGACTGCCGGCCCGAGGATCGGGCTCGCCTGAATCGAATTCTCCAGTGCGACGGCCGCTTCGACATCCTCCACTTCGAGCAAATCGTCAAATTCGACGACGCCGACGAATCCGAGGAAATGCTCGATCCCAGCGCCCTGTTGGTCGTGCTCGAAGCGATGGCCAAGGAAACCGGCGGAATCGCCGTCGATCCCCAAGCGGGGACGTTCCTGTAAATCAGTAGTCCGACTGTCTGACTTTGCGTTGGCCCCCTGCCAGCTCGTCTGGCAGGAGCCGATGTTTGAACGGCTAACGCGGCCGCTCATCGCCCCATTTACCTCCCCATCCCCTCTTCGCCGCCGCAGGCGGCGAAGAGGGGATGGGGAGGTGGTTTGGACAAAAGGCTCCTTAGCCCTGCAAACTGATTCACCTGCCGGGCAAGCCGGCAGGGGTGAAGTCAGACAGTCGGACTATGAAGGTGATCGTCAGAAA
The DNA here is from genome assembly GCA_043824335.1 of Planctomycetota bacterium. GTDB lineage: Bacteria > Planctomycetota > Planctomycetia > Pirellulales > Thermoguttaceae > JBDRTC01. The sequence goes on from JBDRTC010001155.1 coordinate 3,494, forward strand.
CACCGCCCACGAACGCGGCGCCGGCGGTGTTTTAACAATCTGCGACGGCATCAGATTTCCACCCACTTGCCGGGCACCGGGGCCGGGTAGCGGCCCTCGGAGTCGGCCTCGACGGGTGCGGGACTGTCGGCCGTCAGCTTGTCCACGTCGGCGAAGAACCGGAAGTCGGACGCCATGGCTTCCTCCCAGGTGATTTCCCGTCCCATGTGGACCGCGGCGCGCCCCATGATGGCCCCGAGATTCGCCAGGGCCGCGCGCCGGGCCTCGTTGTGCGGCCGATCCTGGCGAATGGCGCTTAAGAGCACGTCCCACTCGGCCTGCCAGGGATTCACTTTTTCCTTCTCTGGTTGCCAAGCGATATTCGATCGCTTCATATGGTGGTCTTTGTAGATTCGACACGTCGGCCTATGGACGTTGCCCGAGAACTGCCCGGCACACTTGGCACCGTGTACGAAGGTGGCGAAATCATTGTCGCAGTCGGGGATGTAGCGGCCGGTCACCATTGCCTTCGTTTGGTCGGCAAAGGTGTATTCGATCGAATAGCTGTCGAGGTTCTGACTGCAATCCGTGCTGCCGGCGTACCGTCCCCCGACCCCGTGTGCTGAGATCGGCCAAGAATCCTTGATCCAGAAACACTCATCGATTTGGTGGATCATCAGTTCGATGAAGATCCCGCCGGAGGACCACATGAACTGGTACGGGTGGCCGGGACTGAGTTGCCAGAGGAGTTCGTTCTCGCCGCGTGGGAACGGGCCCATGCCGTAGCCGGGATCCATGCGATAGGCGCGAATGAGTGGAATGTCGCCCATGGCGCCGTCGCGGATCTGCTGGATCATGGCCTGGCGTGCGGAGGAATGTCGGCACATCAGTCCGGCGCCGATTTTGAGGTTCTGCTTTTCGGCTGCCTCGCCCGCCAGAATCATTCGCTTGATTCCGCCCGGATCCGCGGCGAAGTCCTTCTCCATGAAGACGTGGATGCCCTTTTCGATCGCGTATTCCAGGTGGGGCGCGCGGAAGGCGGCATGGGTGGTCAGGATGGCCACGTCGCTCTCACCCAGGCAATCCATTGCGTGGCGGTAGCCGTCGAATCCCAGGAACCGTCGTTCCTCCGGCACGTCGATCATTTCACCCAGCAGTTGGCTCAGCACCTTGTGCGTCTGGTCGAGACGGTCTTGGCGAAGGTCGGCCATGGCCACCAGTTTGATAGGGCCGCCGGCCGCAGAACCCGGCGTTCTGTTCGTCCCGGAATCGTCCTCCAGAACAAGCCCCCCCGCCGACATCGCATTGGCCACGGCGCCGCGGCCGCGTCCACCACAGCCGATCAGCGCTAGCCGAATGGTGTTGTCCTCGCCGGCGTGGACCGACGGCACGGAGACGCCTGCCAGGGCCAGGCCCGCGGCGACGCGCCCGGTGTTCGATAGGAATTCGCGACGCGGTGTGACGTTTTCTTTCTGTTTTCTCATGGGATGCACCCGTTGATGGAGCTGTGAAGTTCGTGGTTCCGCCTTCAGCTGACCGCCTCGGTCGCCCGAAATCAGCCAACCCGGCCTATTCAGAGACAACCCCATCTTACACCGCGCGCCGCCGAAATCAAACAAACTCCGCCGTCATCTGGAGCACACCGGATTCTCCGAGTACCCGTCGACCAAGCCGCCTTCGCTCCCTTCGGATCAGTTTTTGGGAAGGACGGGCATTGACTGGAACGGAGCAACCCCTATCCTGAACGTCGCGCAATGGTTCCGCCAGCAATGGCGATAGCAGGATGCCTGGCACGGCACGCAGCAGTAGACGGCAAGGAGAAACGAAGTGATCATGAGAAGCAAGTCGATTGTGCGGCCGGTGACGCTGGCTGTTTCTGCTGTGTCGGTCCTTGCTTGCGCTGTGCTTTGCGGCGCGGCCGAGGGGGACTCGCGCTGGGTGCATCCGCTTTGCCAGCCGCTGCCTGTCGACAGCAACGGCCCTTTCGTGGAACTCGTCGACGGAAGCCTGATGACCATCGACGCTCAGGGGATGCGCGTCAGCAAGGACGACGGCAAGACGTGGTCCGAAGGCAAACGCGTGTGTGAGGGACTCGCCGGACTGCGCGAAGGCCGCGAGCCTGCTACGTTTTATGTCGTGCGGACGCGAGGCGGCGCGCTGGTCATCGTGTATCTGGATTCCACCACCTACAACTTCAGTTGGGACAGAACGATCAATCAGCCGAAAGACGACTGCCGGCTGGAGATCTGGGCGATCCGCAGCCTTGACGGCGGCAAGACCTGGATCGACCGGCAACGGATTCTGGAGGGCTACAATCCCAACTTCTTCGGCTTTATCCAAACCCACGGCGGCAGACTGGTTGCCACGGTTCCCCACTTGGTGCGCGAACCGGGCCGCTACGTGGCCTGCTCGCTGACTTCGGACGATGACGGGAAAACGTGGATTCGGAGCAACCTGATCGACCTGGGCGGGCACGGAGACCACTCCGGCGCCATGGAGCCCACGGTGGCCGAACTGAGCGACGGCCGGCTCTTGATGCTGATTCGCACCCATTGGGGCCGCTTCTGGGAGGCGTTCTCCGACGATGGCGGGCTGTCGTGGCGCACCGTCCAGCCGAGCCAGATCGAGTCGACCAGCGCACCGGGCTTCTTGCTGAAGCTACGCAGCGGTCGGCTGGCTCTCGTTTCGAATGACAAAGCAGGGCGTACAAATCTCCTTTTGGCTCTTTCCGAAGACGATGGCAAGACCTGGACTAAGCCGGTTGTGCTCGCCCGCCAGAAGGACGGCCAGTTGAGTTATCCCTACTGTTTGGAGCGACGTCCCGGCGAGCTTTGGGTCATTGCTGGGTTTGCGTTCAAAAAGGGTTGGCAGGAGCCTTTGCCCCTGAGGCTGAAGATCAACGAGGAAGAGTTTCTTAACGTGGCAGGAAAAAGCTCATAGCGGCCGTACACCTCTGTCGGCTGTTGATTTTGGTCATGGATACTTCTGGAAACGCTGTCCCCGTCCAGCGAGTTTATTTGACCCATTGGGGCGGATCGATTGGGCGATCCGTTGGGAACTTCGGTCGCACAGGGCTGAATTCTTGCGAATCCAGCCACGACTTGCTTCAACGTCTACTTGCCCCGCTTGCGGCGTGAAGGATGGTGACGCCGCCCTGGTCGGTGTTCCCTTTGACGACGTGCACTTGCCGGATAGCCGGCCAGGATGCCGTAGACGCGCGAGCGGGTCATCTCCAGGTAGCTGTGCGTCAAGGCATTGCCGCTGCGACGATCGATCAAGGCGGCTGCGAACTGCTCGGTCAGGCCCAAGGCCTCGTCGAGTTGACGGATCGGCAACAGCCCGGCGTCCGTACTCAAATGGTCGTCAACCGGCTCGACAACGATCGGCTTTTGTGCGAAAAAGTCAAAAGTCTCCTGCCAAACACCCTGCGAATCCATCTTGGGCCTCCTTGTGGCGTGTTAAGTGATCTTCCATCAACCACTTAGACGCCCTCGGAGGCTCAAGAATTCCCCCGCAAATGAATAATACGGGCTATTGTCTTTCCGATGAGGCGAGGCCGATCTGGGAGTCTCCGGGAAGGGGATATGCACTGGAGCTGCTGATTCCGGAGTAGTACATATACATCTTGTTGCCGACGACTACCGGGCTGACACGATAGAGGGACCCGGCTTCCCACGGAAGCGCCGGGTCGGGGCTCAGGACCGGTTTGTCGTGCTTGGACCAATGGATGCCGTCGGGCGACGTTGCCAGTCCGATCTGGAGCCGGGCGTACTTCGGCTCGGCCAGTGCGTAGTAGTACATCCAGTACTGCCCGTCGTGTCGAAGCACGTCTTGATGCGTGACTCCGCAGGCGTCGAACGTGCCCGCGGTCGGGCGCAGAACCACGTAGCCCCACTCCCCGGGATGATCGGGGTTGTACGGGGTCCAATGGATTCCGTCGGTCGACGTGGCGTAGCTGATCTCAAAGGACCCCCAGTTGTGCCACATGTGGAAGGTCTTCTTCTCTTGGTCGTAGATCACGGCCGGACAGCGAGTGCGCCATCGGTCCCCGCCGAAGACGTGTCCTTTCAGCGGGCCGTCTTCTCCGACCTTCCGATAGTGAAGACCGTCGTCGGAGATTGCCAGGCCGATGCTCATGCCATACTTCCCGGGAGCGCATCCGCAATAATAGAGGAACCATCGGGGAGTTCCACCCGGCCCTTGGTCCGGCGTGTAGACCAGGTCGGGATCGCAATGCCAGGCCCAATCCCAGGAACCTTCCTCGCCGGGGTCGATCAGGGGGTTGGCATGGTCAGCGGTCTTCTCCCAGTGGATTCCGTCGTTCGATCTGACGAGCGTGCATCGCTCCCACCACCAGTCGACCGCCATGTGCGCCAAGGGTGGCGAGGGGGCTCCCGGAGGAAACGACCCCTGTTCCCACGGCGGCGTAAAGGCCATCCAAAACTTGTACCCGTCCATGC
>JBDRTC010001156.1:0-2785 GCA_043824335.1 Planctomycetota bacterium
GCTCTTGTCCGCGTGCAGCTTCTTGGCCATCACAACCTTGGCGTCGCTGGCATCGATTTTCGGGCGTCCGCCGTTGCGGCCGCGAGCCCGCGCGGCGGCTAAGCCGGCCTTGGTCCGTTCCTGAATCAACCGCCGCTCGAATTGGGCCAGCGCCGAGAAAATGTTGAAGATCAGCTCGCCAGAAGCACAGGTCGTATCGATGGCTCCCTCGTTGAGCGAACGAAATGGCCCTCGCCGCTGGAATGCGCTTTGGCAACTGCGAGCGGAATAGTCACGGGTCTAGACGTCCTGCTCCGTCATCCGGTCGATGAACCGAAAGCGAGAGGTGCTCGGGAAGATCGAGGTGCTCCTGGAGAGCGGGCAGGCGGAGTTGGTCGAGGGGATTGTCGGGTTGCTGTACCGGAAGGTCGTGCGGGACGGGGGATGATAGAGTTACAGGCTCGCCGAGAAGGTGGAACGGGAGGAGGGTGCTCCGGCGTTCTAGTCGGCCTGCAATCCTTCGGAACCCTCGACATCGGAAGATCCCCTTGCGACCCGGCTAGACTGACGAGCTACTCGCCAAGCGGAGTATCGCCGACCTCCGCGATCCATTTGCGGGTCCACTCGACGGCCTCCAACTCCAAGTCGCCAACGGTATTGGCCAGGAAGATCATGCCTTCGAGCCGCCCCTCACGAAGCCAACGCAGTCCGAGCTGGCACTGCTTCTTCATTCTATCGACCGGCATGGGGCGCTTGTTTCCGAAGTCCCACATGTAACAGCCAAGAAGCTTCCCGTGATCAGGGGCCAAGCTCTCCAGGCGGGCGAAGTTCTCCTCCAGGCTCTCCAGATCCTCGGATCGCCATGTCCAAAATGTGATCTTGTCGCAGTACTTGAGGTGCTCGCGGACGGGCAGTTCCAACTGGTGCGTGTACAGGACAACGTAGAGGTCCCGCTTGTGCCCTCCGATCGTCAATTGGCCCCTCAGGTCTTCGAGCTCCTCAGGCGACAGTGTGCCGGAGCCGTCGCGATGAAAGAAGTCGTCCATGATGAAGCCAACAAGGTTGGGAAAGCGAGCAGCTAACCCCAGGGCATGCTCTCTTCCCTCCTCTTTCGTCTTCCCGCCCGACCCCACCAATGACCAGATGACCCGCTTCAAAGGTCTCAATGCGAGGGCGTACTGGTCGAACGGGATGGGAGGTTTGTCGTTCCATCGGATCATCATCAGGTTGGGCACGCCGAGATAGTAGGCCCCTTCCGCAGGCGTCATTCGAGACGGCCGAGGCAGGTTCCAGCCCTCGTTGTTTGCACCCGCGACACACGTGAAGATCCACAACTTGTCCCGGACGGCTTCCTCGGTTGACACCTGTTGTAGTTGCTCCGCTGCGGCTGACGAGTCGATCCAGCACAAAGCAAATGCAGCCGCTACGACACCGATCCATCCGGGCACCCATCGGCACGAGTCGACTCGGTTTGTTCTTGTGTCGACCATTTCAATTCTCTCTTTGGGCTAACGGTATCAACGATGGCCACCCAGCGGCGGCGCTCGTGGCGCCCGGTCCGCGCCGGCGGGCCAGCCCAAACGGCACAACCAAGATCCTACTTGCCGCAGCGGTGAAGTCAAGCGCCCCCCAGGACCTCACAACTCAGTCGGTGCCTCTTCCTTTGCTGCAAGCGCGGGCGATCGAGCGTGATCTCACGGTTGTCCGTGAACTTCAAGCCGTTGGTGCTGGACGCGGCGGCTTGATTGGTCAGCGAGTAGCGAAGCCGCAGGCACTTACCCGCGGGGATCGTGACCTTCCATTCGGCATTCAGTACATTGCCGTCGGGAAAGGCCAGCATCATCACCCCTGGACGGTACTTCTCGCCCACCCAGCCCTTGCCGAGTGCCACGAAGCCGCGAGAATCGGTTCCGCTGGTTGGTGGACATCCGCGACCGTACGTTTTCCGTGACGTTCCTTCACCTCGCCCTGCGTGAAACGCGCATTGGCGGCCGACAAATACTCCGAACGGGGTAGTGAGTGACGGTCGCTCGCCCCTGTCGCAGAAAACGGTCGGTCCGGGGTTCTTCGGAAGCGCCGGGATTCGAACCTTTTCCCGGACGCGGCCGGGCCGAGGTTGAACCAGCCTTCGCCATTGGGCTTCGGTGTGAGGCTACTACCCCGCTGAGCCGCTATAATCGTGGGCGGCGGCATCGAACTGACCACAGAAGCCCAACTTCTGGCGGAGGCCCGGTTTCGCTGACCCTTGCTCAAAGGAACTTGACGCTATGAATGGACAACGCCAAAACAGTCGTACCCGATCTTTGGCTTGCATCCAAATAGTCGCGGCCCACTCGATCCTGGCGACGATCGCACTGTCGTCATCAGGTCGTGCGGACGACGGAGGGCGGCAAAAGGAACAGGCCAGCACTACGCAGAAAGTCTACCTGCTCGATTGTCCCGCTGATGAAAGCGTCTGGAATCTGCCGCCGAAGGATCTTCACTGGCAAGAGCTGCATCAGATTCTGGACGAAAAGGCCAGGCAACTGATCAAGGTCACCGACCTCGCCAAAGTTGACCAGTCGTTTTACCTCGACATCGAGGGTTTGCGGTTGTACGTGTCCAGCCGCGAATGCCTCAAGACACTCAAGCAACTCCCGCAGGAAAGCGGCGAACGCATCACCTCTGGGTATCTCATCCGCAACCTGCTGGGACGCCGATACGCTGAAACTGGAATTGAGCTCGACCGCGTTGCGGTCAACGGCCAGGCAGGCAAGAAGCTAGGAACGGAAGGCATGGTACTCATCAAAGGCGGCGAGTATGTGCG
>JBDRTC010001157.1:0-3865 GCA_043824335.1 Planctomycetota bacterium
TGTTCCATCGCGTACCGCTGACGGTTGTAGCGGCGGATCTCGTCGATATCAGCGATCACGCGGTCAAGATCGTACTGCGAAGGGTCGAGAATCAGCGTCTTCTTGCCCACGCCGGACTCCTTCATCTAGGCCTAACCCGCCATTCTGCAAAAGTCCAGTTCCACGGTTGCGGACGGATTGTAGCCATAGCAACCTCCCGAGGCAATCTCTGCCCCTTGGAGAAGCCCTCCTTTGCCGAGATGCCGTCCGACGTCCACGCTCTGCCGCCACGAGGGGACGAAGATGATGCTTCAGACGAGCGACGGGCTGCTGAGCAGGCCGAAGCCCCTCAGGTGCGGACGGCCGCCCTCCGCTTCGCCTTGCGGGCTTTGCTGCTGGCGGGACGCTTCCCGTGGTTGGCTTTCTTGATTTTTCGCTGTGGTTTGGCCATGCCGACAAGCCTCAAAAAAGTTTCTCAGTCTGTACTTACGCTCTTTTCCTTCCAGGCGCGAACCTCTGAGTTTACCAGGGTCCTCCGCCGATGGGAAGGTGGGCAAGCTGAAATGCAATCTCGTCGGCGAACGGGGACCGCGATGGCACGCCCACTCCCTTCCGCAGAGGGGATCCTGCCCCGTTGGCCGGCTCAACGATCTCTCGATTCGACTTGGGGGGCGCGGTCCGGTTTCAGGCTCGCGTGCATGCCGGTTCCGGGGTGGTGGGCCTGATCGACGCGGCGGATTTGCGTCGACGGGGCTGCGGCCGTGCGAGGGGACTGTTGATCGTCGGCCTCCTGCGCTGCTTGGTTCCGCGACAGCCAAGCCAACAGGGCAGGCAGCATCACCAAGGACGTAAACAGGCAGCAACTAACGCCGATCGTCAGCACCCGGCCCAGGCTTTGAAGCCCCCGGTGGCTGGCAATCATCAGGCTGCCGAAGCCGACCATGGTCGTCAGCGACGTGATCAGCACGGCACTGGCCGTCGAGGCGCTCATTCGGTACGGGCCGTTGCGGCGACGGAAATCGTGCACCACGTGGACACCGTCGTCGATGCCGATGCCGAGGATCAGCGGCAGCACGATCATGTTGGCGGGATTGAGGGCGACGTCCAGGAACCCGAGAATGCCGAACAGTTGCAGCATCCCCAGCCCCACGGGCAACATTGCCAGGAGCGTGTGGCGAAGGCTGCGAAAATCGAGGAACAGCACCAGAAGGATGGCCGCCAGGGCGTACCACGCCGCCTGGACGTAGCTCTGCTGCATCTGCCGCGACGCCTCGTAGGTCTGCAACGGGTTGCCGGTCACCCGGGGGTCGACGCTGCGGACGTCGGCGACGAACTTCCCCATCGCCTCCATGTCCCAGATATCGCCCTTGCTGTAGATCTGGAGGAGGAATTTCTTGCCGTCCTTGCCGACGAAGCGTTCGACGAGGCCCTGGGGGAGATCGGTCAATTGGGGCGGTTCGGGATTGGCCATGATCCGCAGCGTGTGGAGCCGGCTCAGCAGGTCGCCCGCCATGCGGTGTTGGTAGGCCGACAATCGCCCGTAGCATTCCGCAAGCGGCATGCTTCTCAGCGCGGCGCGGACCTCCTCCAACTGCCGCTGGATCCGTATCGCCTGGGAGTTTCCCGCCACCATCGTTTGGACGCGGGCGAGAAGCTGGCCCAGTTCGTCCGGCGGATCGCTGGGGATCAACGGGGGCCGCTCGGGCAAATCGGCCAGCCGCCGCTGGATCCGTTCGATGATGGGGCGTTTCTGCCCGTCGTCAACCGGGAAGAAAGACGCGATCTCCTCGACCCGATCGACCGAGTCGAGCTTCAAGAACCGACCCTTGCGCTCGAGCAGCTCTTCGCGGCTTTCGGCGATCGACAAGGCGAACCAGACGCTCCGATCGCTCTCGGCCAGGAGCTTTCTCTCCAATTCCACGCTCTCCAGGCCGTCCGCTTGCAGATTGAGCAGGTTGTGGTCGTACGTCAGGCGGCCGATCCCCAGCGCCACCAACGCCGTGCCCGCGAGCGTAACCACCAACAGTGCAAGCGGCTTGGAAAACAGGGGCCCGAGCCCACCGTGGATGTCCAGCGGGGCGGGAAGGGAGCGGTTGGGATGGTTCGCGTCGGCAAGCTGGATCATCGCCGGCAAGACGATGACGGCCGCCAGGCAGCACAGGAGAATTCCCCCCCCGGCGATCACCCCCAGCTCGGCCAAGCCGGTAAACTCGCTCAACCCGGCCATGAAGAACGCAATCGCGGTGGTCACCGCGCCGGTGAGAATTCCCGGTCCCACGCCGCCGGCCGTTTGTATCAAGGCCTCATCGGTGGAGCGTATGGCGCCGCGGAGCTGAAGATACCGGGCCACGTAGTGGACGCCGAAGTCGATCCCCAGGCCGATCAGGATCACGCCGAACGAGAGGCTCAGGATGTTCAGGTGCCCCACCGCCAACGTGATGTAGCCCAGCGACCAGCCGATGGCCAACAGGAGCGCGGCGACCGTGAGCAGCGGATGCCTCAGCCCGCCGAACCCGGCCACAAACAGGCAAGCCACGCCGAACAGCGCAAGCAGGCTCGCCTTCGCCATGGCCGACTGGCTCGACCGCATCTCGTCGTTTTCCATCACCGGCAGGCCCGTCAGCCCGATCTTGGCTTCCGGATGCCGCGACTGCGTCTGGTCGATCAGATTGCGCAAGGCGTCGATCGACTTGCTGCCCTGCGTGAAGCTCTCCTTGTCGTCTTCGGCCAACTGCAACAAAACGAAGCCCACCCGGCCTTGGCACGTCAGCAGGTACTCCGAATTCAGCTCGCTCAGCGTGGCGATCGACAAAGGCATCTCGGGCCACGGCGACTGATACCTGCTTTGGGGGCCGAGGGCTTCGAGCAGGCTCTCGCTGAACCGGGCGAGTTCGGCGTGGGAGGGTTCCGGGAGCGCGGAGCCGGCCACGGCGGCGCCTTGGCCCAGTCGACCGCAGAGGCCGGCGGCCATGTTCCCCAATTTCAGCCGCGTCCAGTCGCCGCCGACGATCGGCTCGACCTCGTCCAGGAAACGCTCGATCGCCAAGAGCTCGGATTCCCCGAGGTAGTGCAGCCCCTTGCCGCGAATTCTCGTCAGGTCCACCTCGTGCAGGATGGCCCTGAACAGTCGGTCTTCTCGGGTCAAGGCCGTGGAAATCTCTTCCAGGATCGGCACCACCTGCCGGCGGTCCTCTCCCCCGACGACCACCACCACGTCGTCGGCATCGCCGAACTCGTTGATGTATTCGATCCAGAGCTGGTTGTAGCTGCTGTCGGGGTTCAGCAGATCCAGCCGGCTCGTGCGGAATCCGAGCCGGCCTGCGCTGTAGAGGGCGGCAAGCACCGCGGCCGCCACGGCCGCCACGAGCACCGGCACGGGAAAGCGCACGACCTGGCGAGTGATCCACTCCAGCGGTCGCGCCAGAAGCGAGCGTTCCGTCTGCGGCGTCCCTTCCGCGGACATCTGCGAGTTCCAGGTGTTCGTAGTTGTTCGTTCCCGCCGCGGCCCGGAGGCCCCGGTTTCCCAAATCACGTCGGAGAGGACGGCTGCCCGGTCGGCGACCGCCCCTGGTGACAAGGGGAGGGCATTCTAGCGGGGCACCACGGATCTCACAAGATGAATCGCAGAACGGCCGGTTGCCCTATAGTGATTGCTCAAAAGGACTTAAGCCGGGCAGACAGCGTTTGCAAACTCACTCGCTCCGCGATTGACCACGGGCATCCGACCGTATTCTTCCCGGCAGCCGGACCCGTTGAAGCGGCGGGACGGCGCAGCAACGCCGTCGCCGGCACCAACACTCAGGGCGGGAGATGTTGCGAAAGGCCGGAAGGACCTCGGCCCACCCGCCCTCTGGGTGGCCGCGCACGTTGCCGACCACTCGGGAAG
>JBDRTC010001158.1:0-3660 GCA_043824335.1 Planctomycetota bacterium
CCCCCAAACCGGAGAAACTGGCCTATCGCGTTTTGGAGTTGGCGACGCTCCCTGGCGATTGCGTCCTCGACTCCTTCGCCGGTTCAGGCACGACTGGTGCGGTGGCACATAAGATGGGCCGCCGTTGGATCATGGTCGAACTCGGCGAGCACTGCCATACGCACATCATCCCGCGCCTGAAGAAGGTCATTGCCGGTGAGGACGAGGGTGGCGTCACCGAGGCCGTGGGATGGAAAGGCGGCGGCGGATTCCGCTACTACCGCCTCGCGCCGTCGCTTCTCCAGAAGGACGAGTTCGGCAACTGGGTCATCAGCAAGGAATACAACCCGTCCATGCTGGCCGAGGCCATGTGCAAACTGGAAGGCTTCACCTACGCCCCAAGCGACACGGCCTATTGGCGGCATGGCCACTCCACCGAGACCGACTTCATCTACGTGACCACGCAGACTTTGACCCGCGAACAGTTTCAGAAACTCTCGGACGAGGTCGGCGAAAGCCGTTCGCTTCTCGTCATGTGCGGCGCGTTCCGCGTGAAGAATCTCGACGAGTTCCCGAACCTGACGGTGAAGAAGATTCCGAAGGCGGTCCTCAACCGCTGTGAATGGGGTAAGGACGACTACAGTTCGGAGATCAAGAGCCTCCCCATGAAGTCGCCGAAAGAGCCGGAGGAACCGGAAGCCCTCTCCGGCGGTCGCAAGCACCGCTCCAAGGCTGAACGGCGGGCCAGCGTTCAGCAACCCTCGCTCTTCGATCTGCCCGCCGGGCAGGGAGGCGCGAAATGAACCCGCACATCAGCACCATCGCCAACCGCCTGAGCCTCCGTCCACCCCAGCGCGACTCGCTGGAGATTCTTGCACGGCTCTGCGACATCGTGCCGCTGGAGAAGAATGCAGACCTGTCTGCCGAAGCGGCACAGGCGAACGTGGCCCAGGCGCTCAAGGTCATCCAGACCGAGTTCCCGACGGTGACGGACTTCGAGCGGGACTTCCCTTCGCTCTGCTTCGCCCTGGCGACGGGCGTGGGCAAGACGCGGCTCATGGGCGCGTTCATCGCCTACCTTTTCAAGGCCGAGGGCATCCGGCACTTCTTCGTCCTCGCGCCGAACCTGACCATCTACAACAAGCTCATCGCGGACTTCACGCCCAACACACCGAAGTACGTCTTCCAGGGCATCGCCGACTTCGCGGTCGAGCCGCCGGAGATCATCACCGGTGACAACTACGAGAGCGGCCGGGGGGTTCGGGCCAGGACGCTCTTTGGCATAGATGAAAGGGTGCACGTCAATATCTTCAACATCTCGAAGATCACGCGCACGGAAACGCCCAAGGGAGCCGAGAAAACCAACGTTCCCCGCTTCCGGCGGCTTCAGGAGTACATCGGCCAGAGCTACTTCGAGTACCTGTCGAAGCTGGACGACCTCGTGCTTCTCATGGACGAGTCCCATCGCTACCGGGCTTCGGCAGGCATGAAGGCCATCGGCGAGTTGAAGCCCATCCTGGGCCTGGAACTCACTGCCACGCCGCACGTGGAACGCGGTGGCGGCACCCAGCCCTTCCAGAACGTCATCTACGCATACCCGCTCTCCATCGCGATGACGGACGGGTTCGTCAAGGAACCCGCCGTGGCGACTCGGGAAAACTTCAATCCCAAGAACTACGATGACGCCGGGCTGGATCGGCTGAAGATCGAGGACGGCATCCGCATCCACGAGAATACCAAGGTCGAACTGGAGGTCTACGCCCGCGAGAACGGAAAGACCATCGTAAAGCCCTTTATGCTGGTGATCGCGCGGGACACCGGGCATGCCGACGCTCTCATAAAGGCCATCGAGGACGAGGCGTTTTTCGAGGGGCGCTATAAGGGCAAGGTCATCCAGGTGCATTCCAAGCAGAGCGGCGAGGAGAGGGACGAGACCGTCGAGCAACTCATCAACGTGGAGAAGCCGGACAACCCGACGGAGATCGTCATTCACGTGAACATGCTCAAGGAAGGCTGGGACGTCACGAATCTCTACACCATCGTCCCCCTCCGAGCGGCCAACTCGAAGACGCTGGTGGAACAGTCCATCGGGCGCGGCCTGCGCTTGCCCTACGGGAAACGCACCGGCGTCGGCGTGGTGGATCGGCTTACCATCGTCTCGCACGACAAGTTCCAGGAGATCGTGGATTACGCCAACAGCCCCGACTCCGTCATCCGTGGCGGCTTGAAGGTCGTCTATGTCAGCGACGAGCGGTCGAAGGTTGTGGTGGCCGAGCCGGAGATCATGCAACGCATTCAGCCTCTGGCCGTTGCGGAGGGCAAGGGCGAGTACAAGGTTGAGCAGCCGAAGTTGCTGTTCGAGAACCCCAAGGAACAGGAGGCGGCGAAGGCCACGCTGGAGGTCATTCGCCGGGAGTTCGAGCGTCTGCCTCGCTCCGCCGACCTGACCAAACCGGAAATCCAGAAGCAGATTGTCGAGAAGGTGAAGGAGATCATCACTCCGGCGCAAAGGGAACTGGAAGGTCCCGCCGAGCAGGTGAACGTGGCCGAAGTAGTGGCCAAAACCATCACGCTGCGGAACGAGCTTTCGATTGATATCCCCCGCATCACGGTCCAGCCCGTTGGCGATGTGACGCGGGGATACCGGGAGTTCAATCTCAACCTCGCCAGCGTCCGCCTCCAGCCGGTTGATAACGAGATTCTCATCCAGGAACTGCACCGACGGGAACAGCATCGGCTCATGAGCGGCACCGGTATCGTGCCGGAGGAGAAGCTCGAAGACTACCTCGTGCGCGGCCTCATTGATTTCAACGACATCTGCTACGACGACCACGCGGGTTTGCTCTACAAGCTGGCCTGGCAAGTCGTGGCGCATCTCCGGTCCTACCTCAAGAACGAGGAGGAGGTGCTGAACGTCCTTCAATACCACCAGCAGGCGTTGGTCAAGCTGACCCATGCCCAGATGCAGGAACACTACGAGGAGAAGGCGGCGGCTTACGAAGCGCACGTGAGCAAGGGTTTCACGACGCTGCGCCCCAACAACTACTCGGCCCCTGCCGGGGAAACCGAGCGGGACTTCCGCGCGCCTGTGTCCGACAAGCAGGACATTCGCAAGATGCTCTTTGCCGGATTCGGGAAGTGCCTCTACCGGGTCCAGAAGTTCGACTCGGACTCGGAGCGACGGTTCGCCATGGTTCTGGAGAACGACAAGGAAGTGCTGAAGTGGTTCAAGCCCGCCAAGGGCGACTTCCAGATTCACTACGCGAGCGAGGCGTCCTACGAGCCGGACTTCGTGGTCGAGACGAAGACGGTGAAGTTTCTCTGCGAAACGAAGGCTGCAAGCGAGATGAACGACGCGGAAGTGCTGGCCAAGGCCAAAGCTGCGGCGGAATGGTGCGCCCATGCCACCACGCACGAGAAGCAGCACGGCGGAAAGCCGTGGACGTATCTGCTCATTCCGCATGACGTGATTACGGATAACAAGACGCTTCAGGGGCTGGCCGCGACCTACACCTATGGCGGCGCGTCCAGCGGCAAACGGTGATTGGAGGAACCACCCGTGATTCGATTTCTGCATACGAGCGACTGGCAGTTGGGGATGACCCGTCATTTCCTTTCAGAGGGCGCGCAGGAAAGGTATAGCCAAGCGCGCTTTGATGCCATTCGGACCATGGGGCGGGT
>JBDRTC010001159.1:0-6099 GCA_043824335.1 Planctomycetota bacterium
AAGCAGTTTCTGAAAAGAGCAAGGGCGCCCGCCGTAGCACTACCAGTGACAAGGGATTCCTCACATTGACACTTCCGCTGGTAGCCGCCGGTCGCGATGCTGCCGTGGACGATCAGCCAGCGGAGCCGGCAATCACCGGCGGAGACGGAAAGGGTGCCACCCAGGAGGACGAGTCGCTCCAGGAACGCGAAGGTGCCTTCGACAGCCACTAAAGGTAGAGGCCCAGGCGGCAATTCTGCAGCAGTGACGACCGGCCAGCAACCTTTCTTGCCGCGGACCCTAAGTTCGTACTTATCCTTCGGGATGAGGATCTTCTCATGATACGGCCCATCGTCTCCGATTTCGATGAGGCTCTGGGAGGGGGCGGCGTCGATGGCGGCTTGGATGGTGGTGAAGTCGCCGCTGCCGTCCAGGCGGACGGTGATCGCCTTGGGCACGTCGGCGACCGCGTTTTGCAGGTCCAAGAGCGACGGCCTCCGCCCGCGGGTTCTGACAACCTTGGTGTCGGCGTACTCGCCCCTAAGCTTCTCGACAAGGGCCTTCACGTCGAAAAGCTCCTTCTCGGCCAGGAGCCGCGCGGCTTCTTCGTAGAGCTTCTCCGCCTCCTCGTCCTTCGCAATCCCGGCCTTCGCCGCCTTCCGCGCCGCCGCGACCGTTTGCTCGTTCGAGGCAAACCAGGGGATGCCGGCGTACTTGGCTTCGAGGCTGGCGATGGCGGCATCGGCCTGGGTGAACTCCTTCCCGTCCAATAATTCGCTTGCCCGGGCGAAGGCGGCCGAAGCCAGCGGGGCCAGGTAGGGCCCGATCTCGGCCCCCAGGCTTTGGGCTTGCTCGAAGAGCTTTTCCGCGGCGGCCGGGTCCTTGGAGGCCAGGGCCAAGACTCCTGCGGCGAGGCGGTCGGCGGAATCCTCGGGCGTGCCCACAAGCTCAATCAGGTTGTCGAAGGCTTGGGGCCCTATCTCCGGCCAGGGAATGTGCTCGGTTTTGCGGTTGCGAAGCTCGGCCGTGAGACCGTCTTCCTGGGCCTTCACCAGGTTGCGGCCCACGCCGCGGATCAAGAGGTCGGCCGTCCTCAGCCGCGGGTCGGCCGTGTTGATCTTGGCGATGATGCGGGCCTTGAGGTCGGCGAGGCGGGCGACGGCGGCTCGCCAGGCAGCAAGGCGGGCGGCGAGGTCCTGGTCCTCGAATTGGAGCGCGGCAAGGGTTTCCGAAGCCTTGCGAAAATCCCAGGCCGCGATCAGGTCGTCGACGGGCTTCATCGCCTCGGCGTAGCGTTTTTCGGCCTCAAGACGCTTCTCTGCTTCCGGGTCAAGGGCGGGAGTCTCCGGCTCCATCGGCTCCGGCTCGCTGGGCTGAGGCGACTCGGCGACCTCTGAGGGCTTTGGAGCAGGGGATTCCGGCTCCGGTTCGGCTCGCTCCACCAATCCTGGGGCGGTTCGCCAATCCGGGCGGATGGTGTAGTCCTTGGCTGCGACCGCCTGGAAGCGTTTTTCGATCGGCTCGAAGCCGCGTCGGGTGATCCAGACGTTGTGCGGGCCCGGGCGGAGGGCGATCCTGATCTCGTCGGGGGTCGACTGGACCCATGAGCCCGAGAGATCGTAAGTCAAGTGGTCGATCGAGAGTTTTGCATCGGCCCGATCCACTTCGGGCCAACGGAGGATCAGGTAGGATTCCGGCTCCCCGGCTGCGGGCGCGGCTTCGGAGTCCGTCCGCGGTTCCCTCTCTTTCGCCCCGCCCGATTTCGGCGGTTGTTCGGAGATTGGGGTGCGTCCCAAGAGAACGATACCAACGACCAGTATCACCAGAAGCCCCACGGTGCCGCCGATGACTGCCCAGGGCGTCTTCTTCTTCCGCCGGGCGGAGGGCGCCGTGGGGCGCGCAATGGGCATCGCCGTTTCCGCGTCGGCGTGATAGGTCAGGGTCTCTTCGTCGGGTGACAAGGGCTCTTGCCGGGCGGCAGTGCGCACCGGCGCAATCTTTCTCAAAAATGCCTTGAGGGCGCTATCGGTCGAGGAGGAGGATTCGGTCGCCCGCCCTTGGACCGGTGGCGGCGTAGGCGGCTCCGGGCGGGGCGGGCGGAGGCACGCTTCCAGGTCGGCGACAACTTCGCCCATCGACTGCTGGCGCTCGTCCGGGCTCTTGGCCAGCATCTTTTGAGAGACGGCATCTAACTCGGGCGGCACGTCTTCCCGCAGGTCGCAAAGAGAAGGGACCGGCTCCTGGCAGTGGGCCAAAAGGATCTGGACGGGTGTTTCACCTACATAGGGCTTCCGCCCTGTTACGAGACGAAAGAGCGTGCAGCCCAGCGAATAGATGTCCGCCCGATGGTCGGCCGAATGGGTGTCTTGGGCCTGCTCCGGGGCCATGTAGTCGTAGGTCCCCATCACCTGGCCGCTTTGGGTCAAAGCGTCCGGAGCAGTCGGGTCGGCCGCACGGGCAGGCCGGTCCATGCGGGCCAAGCCCATGTCGAGCACCTTGACGGTGCCCTCCGAGTCCAAGAGCAGGTTCCCCGGCTTGATGTCGCGATGGACCACCCCTTGCCGATGGGCGTACTCCAAACCGCGGGCGGCCTGGATCACATACCCGACCGCCTCCTCGACCGGCAGCGGCCCACGGTCGGCAACCACGTGGGCGAGATCCTGGCCGTCGACGTACTGCATCGCCAAGAAGTGGATGCCGTCCGCTTGGCCTGCGTCGTGGGCTGTTACGATATTCGGATGCTCAAGTCTGGCCGCCGCCTTCATTTCGCGGTGGAACCGCTGGACGGCCTGCTCCGACCGCATCGCCTTGGCGGGCAAAACCTTGACCGCGACGGTCCGATCCATGGTCCGGTGCTGTGCCTTGAACACCTGCCCCATGCCGCCGTGGCCGATCTCGTCGAGGATCACGTAATCGCCCAATACCAGGCCCTTCGTTTTCCCCTGGTAAACCTGGGCCGCCTGATACTTGGTGAGCTTTCCGGCGCGGTTGAGTTCCCGAGCGAGGCCCTGGGCGTCTTTGGGTCGCTTCTCGGACGGGAGGCTCTCCTGAAACGCCGCCAACTCGGCGGCCGAGAAGAGGCCGCTTTGGATGAGGTTGTCGACGAACTGTTCCAGCGAAACGGCCATCACGCCCCCCGAGATAAGCGGGAGCGTTCGATTCTAGCTTGGCGGGCGCGGGAAAGGCAACCATAACGCCCCCGGAGAGGGGGCAGGCCGTCAGGCGTCGTCCTCCTCGTCTTCCCGCTCGGGCTCGTAGTCTTCGAGTTGGCGGTAGAGGTCGTCGGGGCCGAGGGGGCCGAGGTCGACGCCGCAATCCAGCGCGGCCATGACACGCTCGTCGATCGCCCTGCGGATGACCTCGCGGACATCGTCGCCGACAAGGTCTTTTTCGGTCGAGAGCTGGGCCAGGCGGACGAGGCCGGAGGGATCGACCTCGGGCGAGCGAAACGCCTTTTCGAGCCGCTCGGGCCGGTCGGCCAGGACGGCTTCGGTCAGCGTGTCGGTGAGGAAATCGACCCGCTTCGCCCGCGACGCCGCCGCCTCCAGGTGAATCGACCAGATCTCGGCCAGCTCCATGGCGGTGGGGGACTCGACTTCAATCACGTAGGTGAAACGCCCGGGCCTGAGGAAGGCCGGATCGATGTTCGCTTTCCGGTTGGTGGCCGCAACGACCACGATCCGCTCGCTTCGGCGGGCGAGATTGTCCATCAATTCGAGGATGCAGCCGACCATGCGGTTGTACCACGAGTCGGAGTCTCGCGCGCCCGACCGGCGGGAGCCGAGGCTGTCGAACTCGTCGAGGAAGATGATCGCCCTGGGGTGCTGGCTGGCCTGCTGCCAGAGCTGGCGAAGGTTTTTCTGCATGTTGCCCGCCCACATGTCCTCGAAGACGCTGGTGGGGGGCGTGTAGAAGGGGCACTGGGCCTCGCCGGCGAGGCATCGGGCCAGATGCGTCTTGCCCACGCCCGGCCTTCCGCACAGGAGCACGCCGCGGGGAAGCTCGGCGCCCCATTCGGTGAGGATTTCGTCGCCACGCAGGTAGGCGACGATCGAGCGCATGCGCCGCTTGACCTCGCGGTGCCCCCCGACGTCGGCCAGGGTCGAGTCGGGAGTGGTCAGATAGGGGGAAAAGTCGCGGATTCGGCCCTCGGAATCGTCGGAATCGCTCGTGGGGCCGCGGCGGCGGGTGCGCGAGTCGTCGAGCTTTCGCTGGGCCGCCGTGCGCTGCTCCTTCGCCTTGTTGTAGCCGGGGTCGACTTCCAGGGCCTTTTCGTAATCGGTGATCGCCTCGTCGTACTGCTCCTGGTATTCACGGATCAGCCCCCGCGTGTACCAAGCCTCGGGCAGGTTCGGGTTCATCTCGATCACTTTCGACATGTCGCGTTCGGCCGGCTCGTAGTGCCGCTCTTTGGTGTGGGCCAGGCCGCGGTTGAACCAGGTCTCCAGCAGGTCCCGGTTGATCGAAATCGCGATGTCGTAGCACTGGATCGCTTCGTCGTACCGCTCCAGGTGGTAGAAGTCGTTGGCCAGGTTGTGCAGCTCGTGCTCGACGGAGAGCGTGTCGACGAATTCGATCGCAAGCGCCCCGTCGGTTTTGTCCGGCCCGGTGGGCCGATCGAGCGTCGGCCAGCCCGCGGGGCAGCAGCGGTCCAGGAGCCGCTTCAGTCGCCGGTGGGCCTTTTCAAAACGCGAGCCGTCGATTCCACTCAACCGCACCTCCACGCGCGCGAGCCGGTGGAGCATTTCGGTCGGGATCGACTGGTCCGAAATGCCGAGAGGCGGCGCGGCATCGGGTGTCTCGACCGATTCGGTGATCTTTCGCTCCCGGGCCAACATCTCATCCACCTTGCGTTTGCGGCGGATGAGGCGCAAGCGCTTCGGCGACGGCTTGCTCGGCCGAGGGTCGAAATCAAGCTCGCCCAGCAGCCCGAGCAGCCGCCGGACCGTGTCCTGGCCGGCGGCCCGATCCAGCTCGAGCGCCGCGGTCAGGCAGCTCAGCGTTTCCACGGGAAGTTGTTCTTCGGCGAAAGCGTTTGCCAACGAGCGATATTGAGCTGCCAGCAATCGGTGAACCATCAGGGGCACCTCCTTCGGCGCTGTCCGGTGTCGGACGAGAGAGAATCTGGAGAGTCCTTCTCCCAAGGAGGCATCCTGCCCGTCGGTCGAGTCCTGAAAACGTAGACATGGATCGCAGCCAGCGCGCCGGTCGACCCTCCTCTGCAAGGGACACGCCCCGAGTGCCGGAGTTCGGCATTTTCGCCCGCGTCTCCTCTCTAGGACGAAGCAAAGGGGCCTGTTGTTCGCTCGTTTGTGGGGCTGCGGATGCAGATATCCGTGGCTGAGATCCCGTCATTCGGCCGGAGGATTCCCCATCCGTTCGGGTGGCATGGCTGTACGTTGTTCGGTTTGGCGCGGTGCGGTTTGGGTAAACCTGGCAGGTTTCGGGTGTCTGGAGAACTCAACAGCCATGAAAGAGGGCGTACCGTCAGTCACTGGCCTTCCCCCCAGTGGCGGAATTTGCGGAGAGCACAATTCCAAGCAGTCGTTCGAATCGCTCCGGACTGATCAAGCCGGCCTCCATGTCCGAGAAGACGGCGGGCCGAACCCGCTCGCGGATCTCGTCGGGCGTCAACGGGTCGTGCTCGTCGAGATACCCTTGGTCGATCAAATGGCCGCGTAGCTCGTTCCGCTTTTCGGTTCGGAATCCGCTGATTTTTCCTGCTTCCAACGCCGCGATCAGCGCCCGAGCATCACCGGCACACGCGGTTGCCAGATCGGAGACCCGGTCGAGAAACTTCTCCGACACGGCCTTGGAATCCGAAAGCACTTGCCGATCAACAGGCGCGCCGCGCCCGATGCGCCAATGCCTGGAGGCGGATTCGAGCGTCCGGGCCGCGGCCTCGGCGCGCCGGTAAGTCTCCGACGCGGCGGAAAGCGAATCATCGTGTCCGTAGTCGGCCAGCGCCTTGAGTTGACCCCACCGGTTAACGCCGTGCTTCAGCAGGCGATAGAGGGTCGGCAGGTCATCGATCAGATACCACAGGTGCGCGCCGCCCAACTCACGCTGGGGGTCGAAGGGCGGCGCTTCGAGAAGCCGGCCGTAAGCGAGCCAGTCGAG
>JBDRTC010001160.1:0-5192 GCA_043824335.1 Planctomycetota bacterium
TCCGAGATGGCGGCGATGCGGGCGATGGAGATCGGCAACGTCGAGCCGGCGACCGTTTACGACGCGAGCGAGCGATGACCGGCGAACCGATGAGCTGTCTGGAGATTGCCGCCGCGGTCCAATCCGGCGAGCGGACGGCGCGTGACGTCGTCGAGCACGCCCTGGCCGAGGCCGAACGGCTCCAGGAGAAGTGGCGCGCCTTCATCACGCTCACGCCCGAGGTGGCGCGCCGCCAGGCCGACGAGGTCGACGCGCTGGTGCGCCGCGGAAGGAAGCTGCCGCTGGCCGGGGTTCCCGTCGCCGTCAAGGACCTGATCGACATCAAGGGCGTTCGCACCACCTGCGGATCCAAGGTGTTCGCCGACCGTGTGGCCGGTTCCAACGCCACGGTGATCGAAAAGCTCATGGCCGCCGGGGCCGTGCCGTTGGGGAAGACCAACATGCACGAGTTCGCCTTCGGGTTTACCGGCGAGAACCCGACGTTCGGCGACTGCCGAAATCCCTGGGACCCCGCGCGAATCTCGGGCGGGTCGAGCAGCGGCTCGGCCGTGGCCGTGGCGCTGGGCATCTGTCCCGTGGCCCTGGGTTCCGACACGGGCGGCTCGATCCGATTGCCGGCCGCGCTTTGTGGTCTCGTGGGGCTCAAGCCAACCTACGGCCGGGTGAGTCGGGCCGGCGTTGCGCCGCTCTCCTGGAGCATGGACCACGTGGGACCACTCACCCGAACCGCCGAAGAGGCCGCGCTGGTCTTGGAGGTCCTGGCGGGCGAGGACCCGGCCGACGAGACGTCGAGCCGCCGCCCGGTGCCCCAGTACGCCGGGGAGCTGGAAAAACCCCTCCGCGGTCTTAAGATCGGCCTTCCCCGAACCGGCTTCTTCGAGTCGCTTGAGCCCGACGTGGCTCAGGCGCTGGTCACCGCGAGCGTCGAGCTGGCCTCGTTGGGAGCGGAGCGGGTCGAGATCACGCTACCTCACCTGGACGAGGTTCTCGGCGCACACCGGGCGATCATCTTTTCCGAAGCCAGTTCGTATCACCAACCGTTCCTCAAAGACCGCGCCGACCGATACGGCGAGGCAACCCGTTTACAGTTGGAGGCCGGGCTGTTTCTGCCGGCGGTCGATTACCTCAAGGGCCAGCGGGTCCGCCGCGTGGTCCGCCGGGCCTGGGCCGAGGTGTTCCGCTCGGTCGACTGCCTGCTCACGCCCGCCTCGCAGGCCGTGGCCGCACGGTTCGGCGCCGAAGCCGTCGAGCTTCCCGGCGGAAAGACGCCGCTACTCTACGCGTATCTCGGCCTCTTGCTCCCGTTCAACCTCTCCGGCCATCCGGCGCTGGCCGCTGGCTGCGGGTTCTCGCAAGACGGCCTACCGATCGGCATGCAACTGGTGGGAAGGCCGTTCGACGAGGCAACCATCCTCCGCGTGGCCTATCAGTATCAGCAGAAGAGCGAGTGGCACCGGCGAACGCCACCCGTTTCCTGATGTGGACAGACGCTCGTCACTCGTCGCCCTGCTTCTCGAGCGCCTCGACCTGTTGGACGACGAGCACGGCCTCCTGCATCAGGGAGCGGCTGTTCGACTTTCGCGCGGCCGACAAGGCTGTCTCGGCCAGTTGCTTCGCTTCCGGAAGCCGCCGTGACTCGACGGCCTGTGCGACCAGCTCCAGCGAGCGCTGCGCGACCTGCTTCTGGGCGCCCAGCCCCCGGCCGTTCCTGGCGGCCTCGACCAACGCGGCGGTTTTCATCGCCAGCACGTCGACCGTGTGGAAACCGGCGATCGCGTCGATGGCTTCGAGGGCCAGCTCGCAGTCGCCCCCCGCGGCGGCCTGGTCGCGGGCTTCGCAAAGCAGGACAAACCGGAGGTCCATGTCGTCGCCGGTCTTCCCGCCCGTCTCCAAGAGCAAGGCGGCCAACTGGGATTTGCCGGCGGCGCCGGTCGCCCGCTCGTACTGGGCCTTGAACTTCTCCCGCACGCTTTGTTCGGCGTCGTCGAGCTTTTGCTCGTTGGCCGGGGGCGCCGTCTTCTCGCTTGTGCGCTCACCCGGCGCCGAGGGAGCGTGCGCCCAACGGCTCAGTTCCGGGATCAGATTCTCGACCTTCACGCCTTCCCGGGCGGCTTCCTCCCAGAGTTGGCGTGCACGGGCCGGATCGCCCTTGGGATCGACGAGAAGATAAGTGCCCAGGAGCACCTTCGTGGCCGGGTCGCGGGCAAGTCTCATGCCGGCCAGGACTTGTACGAGCCGGGAGGGGATCCGGTCGATCTGGTAAGTCCGAAGCTGGCCCTCCACCTTGATGGTCAGTTCGTCGCGGCTGGCCTCGACGACGACGACGAACGTCTCTCCGACCTCCAACTCCTCGGTGGACTCCAACCTCGCCACGACCCGGCGCATTCCCTCCCAAAACGCCTCCAAGTGACCCAACAACGTGTCGAGCCGGTCGATTTCAGCCCGTTGGTCGGGAGTGTCTGCCTTTTTCGCCGCTTGACCGAGGTGCGCTCGCGCGCTGCCGAGGTCGTGCTCCGACATCGCCAGCCGCGTATCGGCCGCCAGTCGCTCGAAGGCCTGTTGCCGTTTGCCGCCGGCGGGGGATTCCGGCCCGGGCGATTCGTTCCGACGGGGCTCGTCCGCGCTCGGGCGATCTCGTTTGGGTTGCCGCTTGTCGGCAGGTCGTGGCCTCGGTTGCGAATCCCGATTTCCTTCCGGTCCCGGTCGCTTGTCCGACTTGGGGCCGCGTTCGTCGTCCCCATCCGTCTCGGTGCTCGATCTCGGATCACGAGCGCGAGCCGGCCGTTGATTTCCGTTCTCGGACGCGCTGGACGACGATTGCCCGCCGATTCCCGAAGTCGCGGGCCGCTCGGCCGCCGCTTCCCGCCGCTGCTGATAGAGCGTGTAAGCCAACAGGGCAGCCACCCCGACAAGGGCGAAGATGAAAGCGTAGATGGTGACCTGCGCCCCGGAAGGCCCTGCCGACCTCGTGCGGCGGCGACCGGTCCGGATCTCCGGCAACTCCCGGTCAGCGTTGAAACCGTTTTGCACCATGCCTCTCGACTGTTTTGCAGGGGTGGGGGATGAGCATAACCGTCGGCTTCACTCAACCTTACCCGAAGTTGCTCGTGGTGTGCAAGACTCTTGGGCTTCGCGGAGCGTGCCAGCCGTGCCTATCGCTCGTAGAGCACCCCGATGCCAACCATTTCCGGCGTGGCAACGGGGGTCAGCGTGAGGTGCTCGTAATCGCGCTCGGTCTTGTCCACGGCGCTCGAGGCGAGATAGGCCATCCACCAGCCGAGAATGGCTTGGGAGAGGTAGTGTTTGTCGTGCTCGACTCGGGACCAGGCGGTCAGGGTGGAGCAGAGATAGAGACCACCCTTGAGGCAGGGATTTT
Organism: Planctomycetota bacterium; assembly: GCA_043824335.1. Lineage (GTDB taxonomy): Bacteria > Planctomycetota > Planctomycetia > Pirellulales > Thermoguttaceae > JBDRTC01. The sequence continues at coordinate 3,377 of JBDRTC010001160.1, forward strand.
CGGCCATCTTGGCGGCGGTGATGAAAGGCACCGCGCCGATGAAGGCGTGTCCGCTGACGGCGTTGTTGTCGTCGAACGGCTTCCAGCGCGATTCGTGTACGGTTTCCCCGGGCCGGGACGCCCCCAGGGCGTACTGCATGAAAAGCATCGGCGGGGCGCCGACCAGGTAGCCGCGCGTGGTGCGGGACCCAAACTCGCCCACCACGCTGCCGCACGCCGTGTGGTCGCAGAGCCCCCCCACCAACGCCAGCCCCAAGAACGCGGGAATGAAGATCTGCCCCTCGCCAAACATTTTCGAGGCGTCGGCAAAATGTTCCGTGTCGCGACTCGCCACGTCGTTCCGGTACCAGTCCTGGAAGTCCTGGTCCATCGACGTGTTGGCCAGGAGGCTTGCCCCGGCGACGGCGAGCAGAAGATCGCGGGCGACGTCCCAGCGGTAGTAGTTCTCGTGGTCCGTCCAGATCTTACATTGGGCCGCTTCGCGCCTCGAAGCGAAGCGACGGGGTGGCATGGCGTCGCTTGCGTCGCCATGTTTCGCGCCCCACATGCCCACGCTTCGCGAGGGCATGCCACCCTGCTGCGGACCGGGGCCATCGTTGCGAACAAAAGATCGCCGCTGGCTGCACGCGCTACAGGCCAAGAGCACGCAAAGCCCGACCGCCGACATTCGTACCGTGCTCGCGCTGGGCATTGCGTGGTGCTTCCCCCCGAAAGCAATGATCCGTGGACGAGGGCCCGAGCAGGCGAGCGTTCGGCCGTAGCCCTTCATCGGCCCCCTCATCATCGTGACATTAGGCACGACCCCTATCGAGGGTAGAGTCGGGGCAACCGGAGTTTCTGGGCGCATTTTCCCTATTTTGACGCGCCACGGGCCTTCCGCTCCAGAAATCGGCCCTGGCCGTCTGCCCTGGGGGATATGGGGAATATAGATAAAGTCTTCTCCGTGGCTGAGCGGGCAACCCGCTCAGCGGCCAAGAAACTTGGCTTTACAGGCCCATGCGGCTTGCGGAGAATGGAGGTCGAGATACGGAACCTGACACGCCGATGGAAAACCGACACGGCCCCCAGCCCGATTTGGGGGTCGCGTTTTTTTCGCTCTTGCGGAAGGAGACAAGATGTCGGATCGCATTCCCATGACCCGGGCCGGCTACGACAAGCTCAAAGCGGATGTCGCACACCTGGAAGAAGTGGAGATGCCCAAAATCCTGGAGCGGATCGCCAAGGCCCGCTCGGAAGGCGATTTGAGCGAGAACGCCGAGTTCGACGGGGCCGTGGAAAGCCAGGGAATGTTGCAGCGTCAGATCAACGTCATCCGCGACAAGCTCTCCCACGCCGTGTTGATCGATCCCCAGAAGGTGCCCAAGGACGAAGTCGCCTTCGGCTCGACCGTGGTGGTCAAGGACCTCGACCTGGACGACGAAGAGGAGTTCACCCTGGTCGGCGCCGGCGAGGAGGATTACGCCGCCAGCAAGATCCTGGTCACGAGCCCTCTGGCCCAGGGCCTCCTCGGCAAGAAGTTGGGCGAAAAGGTCGAAATCGAGGTTCCCGCCGGAACCATGCGGTTCGAGATCCTCCAGATTCGCTTCGCGGAGGAGTGAGGATTATACTCCGAGGAGGCGCCTGATGTGGTTTTTTTAGCCCTCGCTTTGACGCTCCCCACGGGAGAAGTGAAATCCGAGATCAAGGACGACGAGCGGGTCGTCTTCTATCCGACCTATGCCCATCAGGCCGGCGACGGCCAAACGTGGAGCCTCGCGATCCACGGCTCGATCTTCGAGCCGGAGGAAGGCTCTTTGAAACGGGAAGCAACGCTGGG
>JBDRTC010001161.1:0-4983 GCA_043824335.1 Planctomycetota bacterium
CCCGGCTGGGCCGCCGGTTCCCACGCCCGCGGGCGATCGGCCGCCTCGAAGTCCTCCTGGAAAACGAGCGGTTTGGTCTCCGCGCCCAGGGCACGTGGGGCCAAGGCGGCCGTGACTGCAAGGACGAGCCCACGACGCGGGGCATCGAACTGCACGGGATTTCTCATGGTGGCGTCGCTCCAACTTCGCGGTCCGGCCGGTTCCGGCCCGTCTGGCCAAGCCAATCCTACTACGGACGCGTCGGCTTGGCGAGCCTTCGCCAAGAGAGCCTGCCGGACAACCACCGCACTGCAACGCTTGTGTTCGCAAGCGGGCGGACGCTCGAAGCGCTGAAGGAGGCCCTCCGGGAGCGCCGCACCGCCGTTTGGTTCAAGGACCAGCTCATCGGCCGCCAGGAGTGGTTGGAGCCGCTCTTCCATGAGTGCGTTCAGGTCTCCCCTCCCCACCTTCGCTCGAAGGACGCCGCGTGGGTGGAGATCAGGAACGTGAGCGACGTCGACATCCGCTGCGAGCGAACCGGCGGCGCCGGGCCGGCCGAGCTGAATCTGCCCGCGCGCACTACGAGTGTCGTCAAAATTGCCGCGGGCAAGCCGGACGAGCCGCTGGAGCTGCGGTACACCGCAACCAACTTCCTAATCGCCCCCGGGGAAGGGCTGCCGGTCGTGCTCCCGGTTGCCGCTGGCGGCAGCGGCAAGTGAGGTTCAGGCGCCGATCAACTCCTCGACAAACGCCTTCGCTTTCTTGGCCTCGGCCAGTAGCGCGGGGAGATCCTTGGGGTCGGATCGGTTCACGCATTCGATGACCAGGTCGCCGGCGGTGAAGCCGCCCTTCTTGAGGTTGGCCAGCACGGCGGGGAAGTCGACCTTGCCCGTGCCGGGCGTGACCCAGACGTCCTTCTTGACCTTGCCCTCCTCGACCGACATGGTGAAGTCCTTGATGCACATCCCCACGCGTACGAGGTCGCCGACTTGGGCGGCGTCGTCGACCGGGTCGAGTTCGCCGTCGGAGTAGTAGTAGATGTTGCCCGGGTCGTACCAGAGGCTGAAATTGTCGTGGCCCACCATCTCGATGCATTTGCGGCACTCTGCGCCCGTGGCGTTCGTGCCGCCGTGCGGCTTGACGGTGATGGGCACGTTCTTTTCGGCGGCGTAGGGGCAACACTCGGCGATGGCCTTGTAGTACAGGTCGAAGAGTTTTGCGTTGCCGATGCCTCCCATCAAGAGCGACCGTGCCCCGGCCGCCACGCAGTTGTCGACTAGCCGCTTGAGACCTTCGATTCCCGCCTCGAGCGACTTCGCGACCGGGATCCCGCCGCCGTAGACCGACGGGATCGTCATGCCACGGCTTTTGACCTCGTGGCCGATCTTTTCGCACTCTTCGGGCGCAAGATCGCCGGTGAGCACCAGTCGCCGGTCTTCGGTGGTGGTGGTCATCAGGCCGGCGTGCCGGAAGCCGGCCTCGGCGATGGCGTCCAGGGCCGTGCGATAGTCGTGCTGATCCCAGGGTCGGGTGTAGATGCCGACCTTGTAGCCGCCGTCCGACGCCTCTTCGGCGGCCCCGCGAGCCGGGCCGGGCGCCAGGTAGAGGCCCAGGAAACTCGCCGCCCCGACGGCCCCGGTTCGTCCCAGGAATCCTCGCCGCGTGATCGGGTTCTGCTTCGTCATAGTGGTCGTCTCCCTTGGTGTGGTTCGTTCTGAAAGGTCTATCTATACCATGGCCGGAGCCGACTTTCCAGAGATCGGTCAACCGGGTCTCCGATCGCTCTGGCCGACGTGCCGTCGGCCGCTAAACGTCGTGGACTTGCGGTCGTTTGCCCGTTTAGCGGCCGACGGTACGTCGGCCTTTCGTCGAGTCAACCTTGCCCCATTTGATGAGCGGCCCCGGCGCCGGAGGTCAATCGGATCCGGGCGTCCAGATCTTGGATTTTTCGCCCGTGGGCGTTTGGCTCTCGGGGGTCCAGAGCTTTCCCGAGTCGGCCGCCTGCTCGCCGGGCACGACCAGCGAGGGATCTTCGGCGTCCGGCGCGCCCTGCCGGGCAACGGGGGTGCCGTCGGGGTGGAGAACGCCGATCTCGACGAGCAAATTGGTCAGGGCCCGGGCGATCCCCGGCTCGTTGATGTGCTGGCTTTGGAGATGGTTCAAGAGCTGCGAGGCTTCCTGGCTTTCCCCCCGCTCCAACCGGGCGGGCAGTTCCATCAGGTCCCAGTGGGCGCAGGAGCCGCCCGCCTGCTTGGCTTCGTCGCGGCCTTGCTCGATGTACTGGAGTCGCTCGTCGGAATCTTCCGTCATCCGGGCCATCATTTCGAAGGCCATGAGCCGTTCTTCGCGGCCGGCCAGCGTGGGCCGCCGGATCATCGCCCGGCCGAGGGTTTCAAGCGCGGGCCGTGCGCTGTAGGCCATCGCACGGCGGTAGGTATTCACCAGTTCGTCGTCGGAAAGCTTCTCGGCCACGAGGCGCGACCAACGCACGCGAGGCAAACCTTCCAGGGGCGTCTGGTCAGGATCGATCGGTTCGAGCGTCGGAAGCCCCAGCCGGCTTCTGAGCCGATTAAAGTCGAACCGGTAGACGTCCTGCTCCATCCAGAACTCCAGGACCATGATCGCGGCCAGGAGTCTCACGCGGCAGGCTTCTTGATCGGCCACCTCTTGCGGGCACTTGCCGTCGAGCAGTCCCAAGGGCAGCTTCGGCCACGTCTGGAGCATGATCTCGTCGACCCGCTGCCCGGTGATCCGCCGGACGTCTTCCGGGCTCGCGTGCGCCGGGAGCCGCCAACTGAAGGTGAGCAATTGCTGGGTTGCCGAAACCTGTTCGCTTGCCTCTTGTCGGGGCTCGGGGTCCAGGGCGTCGCCGGCCGTTTCGGCAATGAGCGTCTTTACGTCGTCGAGGTCCGGAGCCGACACGTCGGTGACTTCCAACTCCGCGTCGCGATCGGTCTGCCTGCCGTACAAGAGCGCCTGGCAGAGCATCTTGGGGGTCGTTTCCGCGGTGATTTCCGCGTCCGGCTCGGGGGCCGGGCGATCGAAAAGGAAAAAGACGCTTCTCGGTGGCGGGCTCTCTTCGGTGGCCATCGACGCCAAGTCCACGTTCGCCTTGACCACGCGGGGCGCCGACGACAGGGCCGCCTCCAACTGCTCCACCTCCCGGACCGTGTAGCGGAGGGTGAGCACGTCGATCTGATCGCGCAACGGATCGTCGGACAGAAGCAGCGCGAGCGTTTCGGCCTCGACCGCGTCTTCCAGCGGGACGTCCAACGCTGCGAACTTCCGGAGGGCCTCGATCGAGCCGGGCGTGTCGGCCAGCCAACCGAGCAACGTGGCCAGGTTCTTCCAGATCACCGGTTCACGGTCGACCCGTTCGGCCAGGCTCGCCAGGCGCTCTCGCGCCTCGGTCCACCGGGCCTCAAGGGCCAGCGCTCGCGCCTCGTCGAATTCCGCCTTCCAGGGAACACCTTCCGGGCAATCGTGGAGGATCCGGTCTTCCTTGACGAGAAGCGGGATACTCGGGGAAGCGTTCAATCGCATTACAAAGACCAGCGGCGCGCGGTCGTCCCTCTGAATCCCTGACTGGAGCATGGCCACCGCCCGGGCGGCCAAAAACTGCCCCCGAGCGGCCAAGAGACCGGCAAGCGAGTTCATGGCCTGGTAGACGCGAGCGTGCATCCGGCTTCCCGAGGCCGCCAAGGATTGCAGGAGCAACTCCACGCCCTGGCGGTCCTCCCCGTCCACGGCGGCCTGCAAGGCCGATTCGGCCAGGGCGATCGGGTTTTGAGGGTGCTTTTCCCGAAACTGCGCGGCCGTGGCCCGGGCTTCGTCGTGTCGCTCGAGCGCCCTGAGCAACATGCTCTTGGTTGCCAGCAAGCAGGCTTTGTCGGGGTGTGTCTTTTCGAGGTGCTCGATGTGCTTTAAGCAGGCAAGGAACTGTTCGCCTTCGAGCATCCGCTCGATCTTTTGCAGCTCGCTGGCCAGAGTCGAGCAGCAGAACTTGACCTTGTTGTCCGTGCCACCAGGACAGGGGGAGTAGGGGCCGATGGGCATGCGCTCGACGTTTCGCTGAAAGGAGGCCGGCCGGGAAACGGGCCCTGGCAACCAATTGCACCCAAGAGCGATTCACAAGTTCGACTGCAACGAGGTCTAGGGGCCGACGATCCGTGATCCTAACATACCGCGACAAGGCTGGCGAGCGGTCCTTTTGGGCCATTCCCGTTGCGCGGCTGAGACGCATCACCGGCCAAATCGTTGATCTAACTGGACTTTTCAACGGGTGGCCCGATCGGTGCCGTGACACGAGACGCAGCGGAACCGGCAATCTTTTCCGGCGAACCGCGAAAAAGTGGGGGGCCCTTTCCGATTCTGACGATTCTATATGTCATGCCGGCGTTTTTCCTCATGGCACGGCCTTAGCGGCACGGAACACATGGGGAGTCGGTAGTTGCCCCCTCGTAGACGGGCATGAAAAGGTCGATTAGACTAATAGGATTCGGAACTTTGCGAACTACCAGGGTACCGGCCCCGTATGCCGGAATCGTGCCTCGAAGTGTGCCGGTTGCCCTATGAGTGAGTCTTTCTTCATCCGCCGGCGTTTCCTCATCGCCATGGTGATGTTCTTCGCGCTGCCCTTCATTCTGATGGGCACGCGGCGGGCACTGCGGAGCAATCGGAACGACGTCCGCGACTGGCTTCCTGCCCACTTCCAGCAGACGGCCGATCATCGCTGGTTCCAGGAGCACTTTCCCCACGAGCAGTTTGTCCTCTGTAGCTGGGACGGCTGCACGCTCGACGAAGACGACCCCCGGCTGGAGCTTCTGGCCCGAAAGCTGGTCCCCAGCCAGGCGCCAAAGCCGGAAGGGGAAGGGGCGAGGGGCGAGGGGCGAGGGGCGAGCGACGAGGGGAAAGGGAACACGGAAGAGGCACCGACCGTCGATCACCAATCATCAATCATCCCTGCTCACCCCTCACCCCTCCCCCCTCACCCCTCGTTCTTCA
>JBDRTC010001162.1:0-7100 GCA_043824335.1 Planctomycetota bacterium
CGAAAAATCGATGCCGTAGAAGGTCGTATCCTGGGCAATGAGGATCAGCTCGCGTACGCCGTCGCCGGCCAATTGCTCGGCCTCGGCAACGATTTCCTCGATCGGCTTGCTGGCGTAGGGACCTCGGATTGCGGGGATCGAGCAAAAGGTGCAGCGGCGGTCGCAGCCCTCGGAGATCTTCAGGTACGCCACGTGCGGAGCGGTGACTCGCAGCCGATCGGTCTCCGGCAAGGGGGCCGCCGGCGCGGGGCGGAAGACCGCCCGCTGGTGGTTCGATCCAGCGGTCAACCGTTCGGCGGCCTTGGTGATTTCCTCGCGAGCGAACAGGCCGACCAATTGATCGATGCCGGGGCAAACCTCTAAGAGCGCTTCCTTCTCGCGTTGGGCCAGACAGCCCGCCACGATCACCCCGCCGATCCGCCCTTGCTCCTTGAGCCGCACCATCTCCCGGATCGTTTCCAGCGACTCCTCCCGGGCGGATTGGAGAAAGCCGCAGGTGTTGACGATCACGAAATCGGCCCCCTCCGGCTCGTGGAGCAGCTCGTAGCCCTCCGATCGCAGCAGGCCCAGCATTCGCTCGCCATCCACCAGGTTCTTGGGACAACCGAGCGTGACCAGGGAGCAGGTTCGCGTGGAGCGGCGTCGACTCGGCTTTTTTTTTCGGCTAAAGCGAGGCAAGGGTCAAACACGCAAGTTAGGGGGGAGGGTACTGCACTATGGCAGGGCGTCGGTGTCTCGATCAGGAGACCGGCCACAGCGTTCCGATAAATCGTAGCCGATACAGGGGGGCGCGGTAAGTGGCCGTTCTTGGGTGCTTGCGTCCTTCCCTTTCATGCAGTATACTGTACAGGTGTACATATTTGGCGACGTGATTTCCGACGGTTTCCTGCCGCGAAGCGACGAGGCCCCGCCATGCTGCCCGAGATCACCCTGGAGGAGTTGTCCGCCGGCTTGGACGCCGTGGCCATGGAGGTGCTCCAGGAGGCCGGGGTTGACCGGCCGCCGGTCGACGCGATGGCGATCGCCGGCCGGCTTGGGGTCACGGTCGCATGGGACGACCGGCAGGGGGGGCGAGCCCGATACGTGCGACTCCGCGGCAAAGCGGGTCGCAGGCCGAGTCCAACAATCCTCTTACGGCCCGAGCCCCGCCAGGAACGGTGCCAATGGGCCGTGGCCCACGAAATCGGCGAGCACGTGGCGCATCGAGTGTTTTCGCTGCTCTCGGTCGACCCGCGTGAAGTGGCCCCAAACGCTCGGGAGGAGGCCGCCGTCCATCTTGCGTCGCGGCTCCTCTTGCCCGGCCCTTGGTTTGTCGCAGACGGGCCCGCATGCGGTTGGGACCTCCTTGGACTCAAATCCCGTTACGCGACCGCCAGCCACGAGCTGATCGCCCGGCGCATGCTCGATCTGACGCCGCCGGTGGTCATCAGCATTTTCGACCACGGCCGGCTCCATTTCCGCCGCGGCAACGTCCCCGGTCGGGTCCCGCCCCCCTCGGTGGCCGAGATGGCCTGCTGGCAAACCGCCCATGTCCAAGCCCGGACGCACCAGTCGGTCGATCGCGGCGGAAACGTCCAGGCCTGGCCGATCCACGAGCCGGACTGGAAGCGGGAGATCCTCCGCGCGGAAGTGGAATTCGAAATGGCGGAGTAGCCACCGCGCCAAACCGCTCTTGGCCCAGACGCCGGTTCCTGAGAAAATGGGCCCTGCACTGCCTTGCCCGGACACCAAGGAGGGATCTTCCGGTGAAGCAACGACGGATCGTCGACTACCTGGTTTACCTGGTGGTTCGCGTGTTGATCTGCTTGGTGCAGGGGACGCGGATCGAGACGGGCCACCTGTGGGCAAAGCGTCTGGCGTGGCTCTTCGCCGACGTGATGCGGCCCCGGGGCAAGCTGGTCGACGAGAACCTCCGGCTGGCGTTTCCCGAGAAGTCGGACGACGAGCGCCGCCAAATAGCCCGGCGCATGTGGGAACACTTGTGCCTGCTCGTCCTGGAGGTCGCCCACGCCCCGCGCAAGATCCACGAGACGAACTGGCGGCGGCACGTTCGCCTGGAGGGCGTCGACAACCTGGTCCGCATCCTGCTGACCGAGCGGCCGGTGATCCTCATCACCGCCCATTTCGGCAATTTCGAGGTGGGCGGGTTCATGCTCGGCATCCTCGGATTTCCCACCTACTCGGTCGCCCGAACTCTCGATAATCCCTATCTGCACCGCTACGTCGATCGCTTTCGTCGGTTGACCGGCCAGCACCTAATCCCCAAGCAGGGCGGGTACGATCAGATCCTCGACGTGTTGGCCTCGGCGGGCACGCTGGCGTTTCTGGCCGACCAGGCCGCGGGCACGAAAGACTGCTGGGTCGATTTCTTTGGCCGTCCCGCCTCAACCTATAAGGCGATCGCGCTTTTGTCGTTGCAGCACGATGCCCCGATGGCCGTCTGCTACGCCCGGCGGTTGGATCGGCCGCTTCAGTTTGAGATGGTGACCACCGCGATCGTCGACCCCCGAGACGTTCCCGACGGGGTGGGAAGCGTTCACGACCTGACGCAGTGGTACACCAGCCAACTGGAAGAGGCCATCCGCCGTAGCCCGGAGCAGTACTGGTGGATCCACCGGCGCTGGAAAGATCGCCCCCGCCGCCGCAAGAGCGGCAAGAGCAAGGCGGCGTGAGTTCACCGTTCAACTTCGGGCCAAGCTCTTCGAGTACACAACCCCCTGTTCGGTCGACTCCATGCCAAGCTTCCGGCAAAGCCCGAGGCCGGGCGGGTTCTGTCCGGTGGCCTGAGCTTCGACGATCGCAACGCCCCGCCGGGCGAATTGCCGGAACGATTCCCCCAACAGAAAGGTGGCAAGCCCCTTGCGGCGATAGGACGGGACCACTTCAAGGTCGAGCAACCCGGCCACACGGCCAGGCGGCGAGTTGCCCGTCGGCTCCATCCCCCGATACGTCGCCGAAGCCAGCACCGTTTCGTCGCCCCGCCGAGCCACTTCAAACCGCGTTACGTCGAAGTCGGCGGTGACGCAAGCCTCCCACCAGGTGCGGGCGGGCGGGTCCATCTTCACGTCGACGACCATTTGGCGGCGAAACTGCATCTGATACCGGTCGACCAGCGGCCGGAAGTCGACCAGCGGCCGGCGAAAAAGGTGCGTCCGATCGATCTCCTCATATCCGTGCGAGTGAAACAGTTCCCGGGCGACGAGGTCCGATTCGAGCACGCCGGGAAGCTGACTGCCACCGTACAGCCCCAGGTAGAAAGGGTTCAGCGGCGCGACGGCCCCGCCATAAACCACCGTCGCCCCGTTGCGGCGAAGGTAGTTCTCCGACCGCCCGAGCAACCCCTCGGCGACTTCGGCCTCGGCACAATCGGGTCGCACCAGGACGATGCAGACCACCCCCTTCTCGGTGGCGATCCGGTCCCGGTTTTCGTTGGGACCGAAGGCGGCATGGGCAAAACCGACCGGGCGATCGTCGTCGAAGGCCAGGATCAAGCCCTCGTAATCGAAATAAGGCTTCCCGAACACGAATTGCTCGAACAAGTCGGCCGAGACCGGCTGAGCCAGCCCGGCCTGCCCGACGCGGCTCCGCCAAATGGCGGCCAGGGACGGCGGATCAATGTTGCTGAAACTGCGATAGGTCAGCATCGCACACGAAAAGCACGTGAAACACAAAGGGCACAGCGGTCCGGGGAATTATAGAAGCCGACCGGAGCCGGCACTAGTGGACCTTCAAGTTTCGGCCCTGTGGGAACAAAGTGACGCCGATTCCAATGAACGAAAACGTCGCTTTGCTTCTGGTCTTCGTTCCGATTGGTCGATCTCGCTCTTTTCTCAACGGGCTGCCAGACCGGCGCCCGCCTGCAGGGATCGGAGATGGTCGGCCAGCGCCAACTCGGGCGCGGCGACGTGTCGGCCGATCCGCTCGGAGACGGGCTCGGCCGTCCCGTCACGCCGCAAGTCGAGAAGGTACTGCTCGAGCGCCCGGCGAGACTCCGGGCCGCTCTCCAGGAAGAAATGGACCCACGCCCACGCCTCGGCGTAGTCGGCCTGGGTCATGTCGAAGGGACGCTCAAACCCTTCCAATCGTTTCAGATCCGGCTGCCGCCCGCCGGTTTCCATTTGGCTGACAAGCTCCGCCAGATGCGGCGGATTCAGGCCGTGGGCCCCTCGCGGAACCTCGAAATACTCGGCCAGGCCCTCGTCGAGCCACAGCGGCAGATTCGGCACCACGGAGTGCAAATACCCATGGGTCACCTCGTGCCGAAGGTCTTCCGCCACGCGGTCTCCCCACTGAGCGTATACGTGCAGTCGCGTATCGGTCTCCAGGAAATACGCCCGGCGCGGCGGAAAACCGGGATAGTGCAGATGGATGAAGTTGTCGAACTGGTTCGCATCGTCGAACAAATAGACGTGAATCGGCTCTTCAGAGACCGGCAGGCCCAGTCGGTGCGCGAGGTCAAACCGCCGGGCGGCCAGCTCCTCCAGCAACCGGTGACTGGCGGCCAGCGGAAACTCGCTGTGGACCACCAACTGGTCGCGGACGACCGTATGCGTCGCCGGGAGCGTCGGCCGCCTCGTCGAGAACTGAGCGCACCCGCCACCGGCAAGCACGCCGACCAGGGCAACAATGAGCACGGCGTTCGGCGGTGACTTCATTTCTCGAATGTCAGACTGCCCTGCCGTGCGAGGTTTGTGACGTTCGCGGGGCCCATTCAACCTCGGTCCCAAGCTCCGCTTGGGACCGCACTTGCGGCCGGCTTCCGCCTCGCCGACTCGTCCCAGGAGATAAGACAATGCTGCGAAGAGGGGGTGTTCCCAAGCGGAGCTTGGGAACAAGTTGAACAAGAGCTGCCCGCGCAATTGTGGCGGCGAACCGAGGGCCCCAGCTCGCGACGCTGAACTGCTCCTCAACCAGCCGACGCCCGGCAGCGCCCATGTGTCGTCGCAGCCCGGGGTTTGTGGCCAGGCGCCGGATCGCGGCGGCCCACTCGGCGGGCGTGGAGGCCAGCAGCCCCGTTCGGCCGTCGACGACCATCCGGCCGTTCATGCCCACCGGGTTGGCGACCACGGGCAGCCCTGCCGCCATGTATTGAAGCACCTTAAGGCCGCATTTGCCCCGGCTCCACGGATCGTCTGGGAGCCAACTGATCCCGATGTCGCACTCGGCAAGCTCGGCCGCCTCGGTCGCCGACGACCAGGGCCGCGGCACGACCCGGACGCCGGAAAGCGTCGGAAACCGGTCGGAGATGACTCGCAGCTCGAGTCCCGGCGGCCCCTCGCCCACGGCGGCGGCCAACTGCGGCTGGGCCCGGTGAAGCGAGGGGAGCGTCGATTTCTGGCCGATCCACGCCAGCCGGACTCCTGGGCCCAACCGCTCGTGGCGTGCAAGCGGGTACGCCCGCGGTTCCACGCAAGTGGGGATTAGATGCACCCGTTCCCGCTCGACGTAGCTGGCCACCCGCTCCTCAAGATGGGCGTTGCCGACGGTGATTGCGTCGGCCGCGTAGACCGTGGCCCAAAATCGTGCTAGCCGCTGCCAACTCTCCGGCGGCTTGCGGTGATAACTGTCGCGACAGAAGAGGGCGTCGTCCACATCGTAGATCAGGCACCGGGCGGCCCGGCGGAGAATGCGCAACTGCCATATGGGCAATAGTTTACGCTGTAGGATTGTGACGTCGGCCCGGCGCAGGGCCCTGAGCTGGTGAATCCGCGCCAGACCCCCCCTCCGGAAGGGAACTGGTTCGAGCTCCAAGCCCCGCTCGGCCAGGGCCCAGGCGAACGCTTCGATCCGATAACGGTAGCAGACGTGATCGGCCGCTTCGATCAGCGCCACGAGCTTCATCATCGTCACTCCGGGGCGTTCGGGGCACGCAACGGCCGCAAGCAAGGGCCCGGATCGTAGCAGAATCGCCCCCGCGACAGAACATCAAACGACCTTGCGGCCTCCCCCCGCCGCACCACGACCCTATTGATCTATCCAACTTCGTCGACGATAAATGAACTCATGGCGATCACGCTCCCAGCAGGAGAATCCCCGTCGAAATGCGTCTGATTGTCGCCTGCCAGAAATGCCGCCGTCAGTACGACGCCGCCGGGCGATCGCCGGGCAGCCGCTTTCGCTGTCACTGCGGGGAAGTTGTGACCGTGGAGGAGCCCAAGGGGCACGACGCCGAGGTGGTTCGCTGCTCGGCCTGCGGGGCGCCTCGGGAGAAGGGAGCGACAAGCTGCCAGTTCTGCGAGGCCGACTTTACGCTGCACGAGCGCGACCTGAACACGGTCTGTCCAAAATGTCTGGCCCGGATCAGCAGCCGAGCCAAGTTCTGCCATTATTGCGGCATTCGGCTGCTGCCCGAGTCGGTCGCCGGCGACGACACCTCGCTCCTCTGCCCGGCCTGCGACGACGAGCACCGCCTGACGAGCCGACGCATTGGAGAGGTGGCCGTATTGGAGTGCGACCGCTGCGCCGGGCTGTGGCTGGGAAACGAGGTCTTCCAGGACCTGACCGAGCGGGCATCGTCCGACACGGGCGTCGTCGACTCGTTCTCTGTCTCCACCCACGCGCGGCCGGCCCACTTAGAGTCGCCCGAGGAGCAGGCCCAAGAGCACTGGCGGTATCGCGACTGCGTGGTCTGCGGAAAGATGATGCACCGCCGCAATTTCGCGCGCCGTAGCGGCGTGATCATCGACATCTGCAAGGACCACGGCATCTGGTTCGACGCCGACGAGTTGCCCCGAATCCTCGCTTGGATCCGCACCGGCGGGATGGCGAAGGCCAGCGAACAACGGGCCGCCCAAGCCACCCGCGAAGAGCGGTTGGAGCGAATCACGAAGCCTCGGCCCGAGGGCGGCGCAACGCTGGGTGAACCCCTGGGCGTGCCCGGCGGCTACTACCACCACGATCCCTTGGGCGGGTTCCTCGACGAGATCATCGAGTGGTTTCTCGGGGCGAGATAGCGGCCCGTTGAAAAAGGGTGCCACTGCTGGCTTGTCCAGCAGTGATCAACGGGCGAACTCGCACGGCACTGCTGGGCAAGCCAGCAGTGGCACCCGCGCGCCCAAACGCGTTATTCTGACGGGTGTTACGACGAACCGGGCAACGAG
>JBDRTC010001163.1:0-18562 GCA_043824335.1 Planctomycetota bacterium
CGGGGCCCCAGAATCATATTTGCAGTCATATAGCGGCGCGCCCCACTGTCAAGCCTCTTGCCGTCGAAACCGAGCCAGAACAGGCACGAGCCGGCGAGGGGCGAGCCCTCAAGCTTCGGCAAGCTTTGAAAACGCCCCCTCCTGGAGGGGTGCCGCCGGGCGCAGATAAGCTACGAAAGGGGCATGGCGCGGTGGCGTGGCAACGAACACGCCCCTTTCCGCCCTCGTGTCCGGATGGGAAGATTATCTGGAGCCGGCTCCGGCCGACGAATCACCGGATCAGCCGATCCTTGTCCCGGATCGGTCAACGGAGGAGTTACCATGCCCAAGGAAACCATGACCTCCCGCGAGCGTATGCTCAAGTCGCTCAACCACCGGGAGCCCGACCGGGTGCCGATCGACCTGGGGGGGAACCAGACGGGCATCCACAAGTTCGCCTACCAGGCGCTTTTGGAGCACCTGGGGACCGACGAGGAGCTTGAGATCATGGACGCCGTCCAGCAACTCGCCCGGCCCTCGGAGGCCGTGCTCAAACGGCTGCACGTCGACACCCGCTACGTCGCCGCCAAAGCGGCCTCCGACTTTGAGGGCGATATCGTCGTCACGGAGCGCGACGGCCGCACCTGGCACGACCTGGTCGACGAGTTCGGCATCCGCTGGTCGATGCCCGACGATCAGCCCCTTTACATGGACATCACCCACCACCCGCTCTCCCACGCCACGATCGACGACGTCCAAAGCTACCCCTTCCCCAAAGGCGACGATCCCGGGCGCTTCGAGGGGCTGCGCGAGCGGGCCCTGGCCATCAGGAAGGAAACGCCGTACGCCGTGGTGAGCGGCATCTCGGGCGTGGTCTACGAGATCTGCTGGTACATGCGAGGGCTGGAGCAGTGGTTCGTGGACATGGTCACGCAGCCGGAGTTTTGCGAGGCCCTCCTGGACCAAACGCTCAAGTTCTGGATGGACTGGTTCCGGCTCTTCCTTGACGAGATGGCCGACGCGGTCGACGTGATCATGATCGGCGACGATCTCACGGGCCAGCAGGGGCCCCTTTTTCGGCCCGAGTTCTATCGCCGCGTGGTCAAGCCGCGTCACAAGCGGCTCGTCCAGTACATCCGCTCGCGCACCGAGGCGAAGATCTGGTATCACACCTGCGGCTCCTGCGCCGGATTCATCCCCGACCTGTTGGACAACGGCATCCACGCCCTCAACCCGGTGCAGATCAGCGCGGTGGCCATGGAGCCGGCCGATCTGAAGGCCCGGTTCGGCGACCGGCTCGTCTTCTGGGGCGGGGCGATCGACACCCAGCACGTGCTCCCGTACGCTGAGCCGGAAACGGTCCGCGAGCACGTCCGCCGCCACCTGGAGATTTGGAAGCCGGGCGGGGGCTACGTGTTCACGGGCGTCCACAACATCCAGGCCGGCGTGCCGGCCGAGAACATCCTCGCCCTGTACGACGCGGCGTACGACTACGGGTTCTACACGTAACCGGAGTTTATGGAGCGTGCGGGGACCATTCGATCGCAATCCTCGTCCCGTAGGGACGCTTGACAATAGCCCAGCGATTCATCGCTGGGAGATCGGATGGCGGTAACGAACGGGCGCGTCCCGTAGGGACGCTTGAATTGTTGCGAAGGAGTATCGCCATGAGCCACTCGTTCACCAGCAGTCGCTACCATTGTGCTTTCAGCACCAAGAGGCGGCGGCCTATGATCACCTCGGACCTTCAGGCTCGGCTATGGCCGTTCATGGGGGGGATCGCGAGGGAGAACCGGATGAAGGCCCTCGTGATCGGCGGCGTCGAGGACCATGTGCATCTTCTCCTGTCGCTCCCGTCCACGTTAGCCATCTCCAAGGCGATTCAACTGATTAAAGGCGGGTCGTCTAAATGGGTTATGAGAGCTTTCCCGAGCACCTCGATTTTGCCTGGCAGGAAGGTTACGGCGCGTTCACCATTGGCATTTCCCAAGTGCACGGCACTATCCGCTATATCAAGTCGCAGGCGGAGCACCATCGCTGCAAATCCTTTCAAGATGAGTTCCTCGCGTTCTTGAAAAAACATGGGATCCAGTACGACGAGCGGTACCTCTGGGATTGAACGGAGATGCTTTCAACCGTCCCTACGGGACGACCCGTTTGCTGCCGCCATCCGGTTTCCCAGCGATGAATCGCTGGGCTATTGTCAACCGTCCCTACGGGACAAGATGCTTGCAGTGTTGGCCAAGAATTGCCACAATCACCACTGAAACGTCAGCGGTCCGCCGGGGCGCAGCCGAGAACTCGCACCGCACGAAGAGCACGGGAGGGAGAGAAGCATGAGATCGATATTCACAGCCACCTCGCCTCGGACAGTCCTTCTTGTTTCCATAGCTCTTTTCGCCGCGTCTTCCGCACGCGCGGAGGATTCCGCCCCGGCCAGGGAGCAGTTTGCCCACCCGCCGCGCGAGTACGCCTCCGCGCCGCTTTGGACCTGGAACGACATGCTCACCGAGGAGCAGATTCGCGGCACGCTCCGCGACTTGGCGGGCCAGAAGGTGATGCAGGCGTTTGTCCATCCCCGGCCGGGTCTGATGACGCCTTATCTCTCGGACGACTGGTTCCGCCTCTGGAAGGTTGCCTTGGACGAGGCCGAGCGGCTCGACATGAACATCTGGATCTACGATGAGAACTCGTATCCCTCGGGGTTCGCCGGCGGCCTCGTGCCCGAAGCGATGCCCGACTCGCGAGGGCGCGGCCTGGCGGTCAAGGAGGTGAAGCGTCCGCCCAAGCCGGACGACGATCTCGTGGCCGTCTTCCGACTGGCCGGCGACGCCGCGGAGAACGTGACCCAGGCGGTTCGCTCGGGGGAGGAGTTGCCCGAGGGTCGTTACCTCGTCTTCTCGCTCCGGCTTGCGCCCGAGGGAGGTTGGTTCGGCGGCAAGTGGTACGTCGATCTGATCAAGCCGGGGGTCACCGAGAAGTTTATTGAAATCACGATGGGCGCCTACCAGCGGGAAATCGGCGATCAGTTTGGGAAGCGCGTGCCCGGCTGGTTCACCGACGAGCCGCACCTGGCTCCTGCCGGCGGGTTCCACTGGTCCGACCACCTGCCCGAGCTGTTCGAGAAGCGGTGGGGATACGATCTGGTCGACAGCCTGCCGTCGCTCGTCCGGCCCGTGGGCGATTGGAAGCGGGTCCGGCACAACTACTACAACCTGCTGCTAGAACAGTTCATCGAGCGGTGGGCCAAGCCGTGTTACGAATACTGCGAAGAGCACGGGCTGGAGTTCACGGGCCACTACTGGGAGCACGGCTGGCCCGACGCCGGACACGGCGGCGACAACATGGCCATGTACGCCTGGCACCAGCGCCCGTCGATCGACACCCTGATGAACCAGTACAGCGAGGACGTACACGCCCAGTTTGGTAACGTCCGCGCGGTCTTGGAGCTTTCCAGCGTGGCCAATCAGCTCGGCATGAAGCGCACGCTCTGCGAAGCCTACGGGGCCGGCGGTTGGGACCTGCGATTCGAGGACATGAAGCGGATCGGCGACTGGCTCTACGTGCTCGGCGTGAACACGCTGGACGAGCACCTTTCGTACGTCACCATCCGCGGCGCCCGCAAGCGCGATCATCCGCAGTCGTTCTCCTATCACGAGCCCTGGTGGGAGGCGTATCACGTGATGGCCGAGTATTTCACGCGGCTGTCGCTGGTGATGTCGTCCGGCGAGCAGGTCAACGACGTGTTGGTGCTCGAGCCGACCTCGGCGGCCTGGATGTACCAGGGCGACCCGCGCTTGAAGGAGATCGGCGATAGCTTCCAGAAGCTGGTGACCGACCTGGCCAAGGCCCAGGTCGAGTTCGACCTTGGCTGCGAAGACATCCTCGCACGGCACGGCTCGATCGTACAGCACGGATCAGGCCCGCACTCGGCGGAAGGGGGCATGCGCCTTCGCGTGGGACAGCGGCTTTACAGCACCGTCGTTTTGCCGCCGGGCACGGAGAACCTCAACGGCCCGACGATGGAACTGCTGGAGGAATTCGTAGTCCGCGGCGGGAGCGTGCTCTCGTGCGGGCCGACACCGACGCACGTCGATGGAAGCCCGTCGGACCGCGGCGAGAAGCTCGGGCAAGGCAAGAATTGGCGGCAGATCGAGCCGGACAAGCTCGCCGGCGCGCTCGGGCCGGCCGCCAGCCAGGTGCGTGTCGTCCGAAGTGAGGGCGACGAGGGCATCCTCTTCCACCACGTGCGGCAATTGGACGACGGGTACTTCGTCTTCCTCGTCAACACCAGCATCGAAGCTCCGTCGTCCGGAACGATCGAGGGGCCCGGCTGGGAAGTCCAACAGTGGCGCCTCGACTCGGGCGAGATAGCACCCTACCCGTACAAGGACCTGGGCGTCGACGGCTCGGCGGCCCGATTCGAGCTGGCCCCCTGTGGAAGCCTGCTGCTCTTTTTTCTCGGCGAGCGACCGGGATCCGCCCGAGCCGGTTTCGACGGCTCGCCACGTGATTCCGCCGGCCGGGCCGATGAGCATCCGGCGCGTCGAGCCGAACGTGCTCACCGTGGATTACGTCGACATGACGGCCGGCGGCCAGACGAAGAAGAACCTCTATTTCTACCAGGCGTGCCAGTTCGCCTTTCGGCAGAACGGCATGGAACGAAACCCCTGGGATAGCGCCGTTCAGCTCCACGACCAGTTGATCACCACGAAGTTCCCGCCGGAAAGCGGCTTCGAGGCAACGTATCGGTTCACGATCAACGAGCGGGTGCCCAAGCCGCTTTCCATCGTCATCGAGCGGCCCGACCTCTACACGATCACCTGCAACGAAACGCCCGTCGCTGCCAAAGAGGGCGACTGGTGGCTCGATAAATCCTTCGGCCGGATCGACATTACCTCGGCCGCCCGCGTGGGGGAAAACGCGGTCACCGTGAAGGCTTCGCCGATGACCATCTACCACGAGCTCGAACCGGCCTACGTGCTGGGCGATTTTGCGCTGGAGCCGGCCGAATCGGGCTTCGTGATCGTGCCCGGCCGGCCGCTCGGCCTCAAGCACCGCCTCGGGCACGGAAACGACATCGAGGGCACGATGTGGCTCAGCTCCGGGATCGGCTACCACCGCGATCCGGCCGCCAAGGAAGGAAACGACCGCGACCCGTTCGTCGTCTTCGATCTCGGCGAGGCCCGCGATCTTGAGGGGATCGAGGTCTGGAACTACAACGAGGTGAACATCACCGAGCGGGGCGTGAAGGAGATGGCGGTCACCGGCTCGGCCACCGGCGCGCCCGACTCGTTCACCACAACGATCGGCACGTTCGAGCTCGCCCGCGCAAGCGGCGGCTCGGGCGCCGACGCCGCCATGAGCCAGAGGCATGCCGTGAAGGCCCCGGGCGTGCGGTTCGTGAAGTTCGACATCCTCTCGAACCACGGGGGCGCGACCTTCCCGGTTGCCGAGGGCAGCCGGGATAGCGCGTTTGTGGGCCTGAGCGAAGTGCGGTTCTACGCGGCGACCAACCTTCGGTCGGTGCCCGGCGAGGCGGCCAAACCCGCCGAGGTTTCGGGCGTCAAGATCCACGAGGTCTCGAGCGAGTTGGCCGACGGCCACAACCGCCGTGCGGCGTTCCTTTTGGACGGCAGCGGCCTGGAGCCCGCCAGCGTCGGCTGGAACGGCCAGGGCCACCCGTTCTACGCCGCGGGCGTCGCCTACCGGCAGACGTTCAACGTCGCGGAGCCGAAGGGCGCGTACGTCGTCGCGCTGGGCAACTGGTACGGCAGCGTCGCCAAGGTGCTGGTCAACGGCCAACCGGCCGGGTACATCGCCTACCAGCCGTGGGAGTGCGACGTCACCGAGCAACTCAAGCCGGGGGAAAACACGATCGAGGTCGTCGTGATCGGCACGCTCAAGAACACGCTCGGCCCCCACCACGTCGGCGCGCTCCGCGGCGCCGCCTGGCCCCACATGTTCCAACGCGGCCCCGAAGCCGGCCCACCCCCCGGCGCAAGCTACGACACCATCGGCTACGGCCTGTTCGAGCCGTTCGTGCTGGAGCAGGCACGCTAAGGATCGGACGAACCGTAACTTCCCGATTTCCAGTTGGTGCGGCAGTCCTGAAAGCTCATGGGAGGTGCAAGATGAGCAGTCCTTTGGATCGGCGGGAATTTCTCGAAAAGGGAACAGCGGGCATGCTGGCCGCCGCGGCCGCTACGACCGCCGCGAGCGGCGCCCGCGGGGAGGAGGGTCCGGTCAAGCCGGTTCGGATCGGCGTCGTCGGCGTGGGCGGGCGCGGACGGTGGCACGTGACCAACATGCTCAGCTACCAGGAGAACGTGGTCATCCCAGCCATCTGCGACTACCAGACGGACCGGCTGGCGGCGGCCGTCGAGATCGTCAAGAAGGCCAAGGGCTACGAGCCCGAGGGCTATTCCAACGGGAAAATACGATTACCGAAACATGCTCGAGCGCGACGACCTCGACGGGATTCTCGTGGCCACGGGCATCGACTTTCTCGGCCGCATCTCGATCGATTCGCTGAAAGCCGGCAAGCCGGTCGGGCACGAGGTGCCGGGCTGCTACACCCTGGAAGAGTGCTGGGAACTCGTCGAGGAGCACGAGCGGTCGGGCAAGCACTGCATGCTCCTGGAAAACTGTTGCTATGGCGACGAGACACTGATGGTGCTGAACATGGTCCGCCGGGGCGTTTTCGGCGAGCCGTACTTCGGCGTGGGCAGCTACGTACACGACTGCCGCTACAGCTTCTTCGACGGCGACGGCAAGATCACCTGGCGGGGCGAGCTGTGGCGCGACTCCTACGGGTGCAATTACAACTCCCACGCCCTCGGCTCGCCCGCCAAGTGGCTGGGCATCAACGACGGCGACCGTTTCGAGTATTGCCTTTCGATGCAATCCCGTCCCGCCGGCGCCCACACCTACTGGACTGAGAAGCTGGGCGCCGAAAGCGAAGCGGCCAAGGTCGACTTCAAGAGCGGCGATTTCGTCAGCACGTTGATCCGCACGGCCCAGGGCCGGCAGATTCGCGTCGACTACAGCCTCGCCTGCAGCCGGCCCTACTCCCGCTACTATCTGCTCCAGGGCATGAACGCCTCGTTCGATTCCCGCACCGGCATGTACGTCCACGGCACCAGCGCCGACCACAAGTGGGACCCAGTCGAGAAGTTCAAGGAAGAGCACCAGCACGACTACTGGCGCAAGGACGGCGACATGGCCAAGAAGGCCGGCGGGCACGGCGGGATCGACTATTTCTGCATTCACGACTTCGTCAAGATGGTCCGCACGGGCGAGCCGCCCTGGATCGACGCCTACGACGCCGCCAGTTGGAGCTCCATCCTCCACTTCTCCAAGCTCTCGCTCGACCGAAAAGGCGGGCCGGTCGAGATCGACGATTTCACGCGCGGAAAGTGGAAAGACCCCGATTGGCGCAAAGGTCGAATGGCCTGATTGTGTAGTCGAGCAAGGCGAGACCCACGCGGGCCTTTTCGGACCATTGTCGTCGACCCACCCTACATCTTGTGCAACCATCTTTGAACTCAGCATAGACCGCCCAAAACGGGAGCGTACCATGTATCGTCGCAACGCGGTGTGGACCATTCTGGTGCTGTTTGCCTCGCTCACGTCGCTCGCCCGGGGGGAAGAAACGGGGCCGAGTGCGACGCGCTCTTATCATATCCAACGAGCCGTGTTCCGGTGCGGCAAGATGAATCGAGGGTTGGCCTTCGACGGCCGGCATTTCTGGGTCGGCGAGTTCGGAGGCTGGGTCCGGTGCTACGATCGCGCCGGGCAACGCATCCCGAGTGGTGACTTGGGAAAGGGGACCGTCGAGTATCTCGGGCACGGCGTGGCCTGCGGGCGCGACTTCGTGGCCACCGGCGCCCGGGATTTCCTGGCCGTGCTTCCCGCGGACGGCGGACCGATGCGGCGCCTCGACCCGGCCGTGAAGGGAGCCGTCTGCGCGGTTGCCTCCGACGGAACGACCCTTTGGGCCATGAACCACCAATCGCCCGTCCTGTACGAGATGGACCTGGAAGGCCGGCTCCTCCGCCAGTTCCCCACCGCCCAGCAGAGTTCGCCCACGTCGACCGATATCGCCCTCGATTGCGACGGGCACCTCTACGTCCTGGGCGGCGAAGGGGGCGGCGGCACGACCCTACTGGAGTATTCGCCCGATGGTGAGCCGGTGAGAACGCACGGCCTCGCCGTTTCGGCGACCGCCGTGGCCATCGACCCGAACGATTCCGAAAAGACGCTCTATACGCTCAGCTTCGCCGGGGACCCGGTGGTGTACGAGTATCGTTTGGCGCCCGGCGAGCCGGAGCCGGGCCGGCTGCCGAGGCTTGTCCGGCCGATGCGCTACCGGCCGGAAGGGACCGACTTCATCATCGAGAACGGGGAGAATCGTTTCAATCGTCCGCTCTACGGGAGCAACACGGCGTTCTTCGTTCACGGAGGCGATCTGCCGGAAATCATGCTCTCTCTCCCGGGGAAGGGCGGAACACTTTGGCTGGGAATCCTCGCCGGCGAGCGGTCGAAATGGCTTTCCGCGGCCGACCACGTGGTGGCCCGCTATCGGGGAGGCGCCATGCGGTACGAGATTCGGGACGCCTTGCTCGGCGCCGCCGTGTTGAACCTCGACGCGGTCCCGCTGGCCGATGCCGAGGGCGTGGCCCTCCGCGCGGAACTCGCCGGCGACGCCCCGCCCGTGGAGCTTGCCTGGGCCTTCGGCGGCGCCTCGGGTTTCAATCAATTGAATCTCGACACCTGCGGATACTGCCCGGAATCGGCCTGCCTGCTTAAGCCGGAAGACTGCGAGAACAACGAGTTTCGGCTGACCGAGGAAGGGTTCGAGCTTCGCGCGCCCTGCCACCAGTCGCGGTCGGTGGCCGGCACGATGCCCTCGGAATCGCATCTGGTGATTGCCGATGCCGACAAGCTGGCCTCCCCGTCCGAGCTCGTCGCGTCCCAGGGCCAGAAGCGGCCGATTCTGGCCGGGCGTCGCGCCCTGGGGCCGGGAGAGGAGGCGCTCTTCGTTTTCGAGTGGTTGCCGAAGGACCGGCCGCCGGTAGCGCGAGCGGAGCTGCCGGCGGTCTTCGCCGCGGCGGAAGCGCGTCGAACGAGCGTTGCCGAGCGCGTTCGCGCCAGCGCGCCCGACCCGACGGTCGAAGCGGCGGCCGCGGCCATCTCGGCGGCGGGCGACGGGCTCTGGGACCCACCCACCTACTCCCACGGCGGCGTCCGCTGGCACTATCCCTATCTCGGCTGGCGCGGGGCCTACGTGGCCACCCATTTCGGCTGGCACGATCGGGCCCGCACCCACTTTCGAGAATTCGCCAAGTTCCAACTCAAGGAGCCGGACACCGGAAAGCCGCACGCCGATCCCGAATACAATCTGGCCCGGCAGGGGAGCGAATCGGTCGTCTACACGCGCGGCTACATCCCCGTCTTTCCCGAGAAGGACGCCCGCGGGTCCTACGACATGCAGCAGGTCTACGTCGACCAGCTTCTCTGGCATTTCCTTTGGACGGGTGACCTGGAGTTTGTCCGCGAGATGTGGCCCGTGGTGGTCGATCACCTGGCTTGGGAGAAGCGGTGCTTCGATGCCGACGGCGACGGCCTCTACGAGAACTTCGCCAACACGCTCATCAGCGACGCGCACCACTACAGCGGCGGCGCCTGCACGCAGGCGTCGGCCTACAACTATCGGGCGTTCCGGCTGGCGGCCCGGCTGGCCCGGCTCCTCGGCGAGGATCCGGAGCCGTTCGAGCGCGAGGCAGCGACCATCCGCGCCGCGATGGGCGAAGTCCTCTGGATGCCCCGGCTCGGCTGGTTCGCCGAGTACCGCGACCTCTTGGGACTCAAGCGGCTGCACCCCAGCGCCGAGCTTCCCAGCGTGTACCATCCGATCGATTCCGAGGTGCCCGACCCGTTCCAGGCGTACCAGATGCTCCGCTACGTCGACACGCAGATCGAGCACGTTCCGATCGACGGCGACTCGGCGATGCTTTGGACGTCGAACTGGGTGCCGTACATCTGGAGCGTCCGCAACGTGCTGGCCAGCGAGGTCGCCCACACGGCGCTGGCGTATTGGCAGGCCGGCCGCCGTGAAAAGGCCTACCAGCTCTATCGCGGCGCGATTGTCGACGCGATGTTTTGCAGCCGGGCCCCGGGCGCGTGCCAGGGCACGTCGGACCACGACGGACACTGGACCGGCGTGGCCACCGATTTCTCGTGCTCGGTGGGCATGTTCGCCCGGGCGCTGGTCGAGGGGCTGTTCGGCATCGTCCCTGATGCGTTGGCAGGCGAGTTGCTCATTCGTCCCGGGTTCCCCGGAGATTGGGACTCCGCCTCGATCGACACGCCGGACGTCGCATACACGTACTCGCGAAACGGCCGCGCCGAACGGTTCGCCGTTCGCGCCCGCTTCGCTGTTCCCATGCGACTGAAGCTCCAAGTGCCGGCCCGCGGCGTGCGCGTGGCCGAAGTCCTGGTCGACGGCAGTCCGGCCGACTGGAAGTGCCTCGGCCGCGTGGGAGAGCCGGGGATCGAGATCCAGGCGCCGGCGGCGGACGGGGCGAGCGTCGAGATCCGCTGGGAGGGTCCCGAGCCCGATCGGGCAACGTGCCCCGCCGTGGTCGGCGCCGGGGAGTCATTCGCCGTGAGTCTCGCGTCCGCGCGGCTTTGCGAGCTCTACGACCCACAGGGGGCGCTGGCCGACGTCTCTCAGGAGGCGTCCGGTTTTCGAGCACAAGCAGCGGGGCTGCCCGGGCACCGCACCGTCTTCGCACGGGCCGAGCAAGGGAACGTTTCGTGGTGGGTGCCGCTGGAGTTTGAAATCCGTCCCCCGCTGGAGATTTGCGACGCGAGCGTGAACCGGGAGCAAAACGAAGTGCAGTGGTCCGTCCGCAACAACACGGGCGAGCCGATCGCCGCCGAAGCGATTGCCTCGTGCCAGGCGGCACGTGAAGCGGTATCCCTCAAGATCCCCGCGGGGGCGAAGTCGGCTGTGGTTCGGCTGCCGGCCGAGGGCCTCGTGCCGGGCACGAACCCCATCCGCGTCGAGCTTGCCGGGGGCCGGACGGTTCACGGTCCGCTGGTCGATTGGCACGAGTCGCCGGGGATCGACGCGAGCCGCTTCGATTGCGTCGACCTTCACAAAGCGTTCAACGACCGCGTGACGGAGATCTTCAAACACGAGTACCGGTCGCCGCGGTCGCCCTACTGCTCTCTTCAGATGCCGCTTTTCGGCTACGGTGACTGGTGCTACGGCGGCAAGCAGATCCCAACCATCGACGACTCCGCCCTCCGCGCCGCGGCCGGTCCGCAGGGCCGGCTGGTCACTTCCCAGGGGATTCCCTTTGCCACGCCCGGGCCCGGCGACGAGCCGAACGTCGTCTTCACTTCCCAATGGGACAACTTTCCCGACACGGTCGTGATCCCGCTCTCCGGCCGAGCCCGGCACGCCTGGTTCCTCGTGGCCGGCTCCACCCATCCGATGCACTCCCATCTCGACAACGGGGAGATCGTGGCGACTTACGCCGACGGTACGACGAACCGCCTGCCGCTTCACAATCCCACAACCTGGTGGCCCATCGAGGCCGACTACCAGGTAAGCATCGACGGTTTCGCGATCCCAAAACCCCATCCGCCTCGGATCGATCTCGGCTCCGGCCGGGCCACGCTCCTGGACTTGCCCTTGGACCCAGACCGAGAACTCCGCTCGCTCACCGTGCGATGCCTGGCCAACGAGATCGTCGTCGGGCTGCTCTCGGCCACGTTGCTTCGATGATCGGGCTCGCGTTTTGAAAACCCTCGGCAGGAGAGAAGAACCGTGAAACCCTGCTCCCCGAGAATGGCCGTCGCCGTCATCCTGCCCCTCTTGTCGGGCGGTCCTCTGGGGGCCCAAGAGAAGCCGCTCGACTACCAACTCAAGCTCGAAACGATCCTTCCCGAAGCCGAAGGCCGGGGCAGTTGGTTCCAGCCGCGGCCCGTGGCGATCCCTGCTGCCGGAAAAGAGGGAGCGCCCTCGGTGGTGATGACCATCCAAAAGGCGATCGGCTCCGACTTCTTCACCGGCTTGAGCGTAATGCACACCCGCGACCTCGGCCTCACCTGGACCGACCCCGAGGCGCTCCCGCAGCTTGATTGGCGCCCGGCGGAGGAGGGGCTGACCGTGGGAATCTGCGACTTCACGCTCGGCTGGCACGCCCCGTCGGGCAAGGTGCTGGGCATCGGTCACACGGCCCGCTACACCAAGCGTGGGTTCGCCGGCTTCGGCCATCGCCGCGACACGGTCTACTCGGTCTACGACCCGGCCCAAAGCACCTGGAGCCCTTGGACCGTCTTCGAGTTCCCTCCGACCGATAACGACCAGTACTACTTCAACGGCGTTCACGGCCAGTGGCTGGTCGAGCCCGACGGGAGCCTGTTGGTGCCCGTCTACTTCGTCCCGCCCGGCGAGGGCTTTTTGCTCCGAGGCATGGTCATGCGGTGCCGGTTCGACGGCGGGAAGCTCACCTTCCTGGAGCATGGCCGGGAGCTGCGCCACCCGGTGAAACGGGGCTTGTATGAAAAATCGCTCACCTTCTACGGCGGCCGGTACTACATGACGATGCGCAACGACCAGAAGGGATTTGTCGCCACCAGCGACGACGGGCTCAACTTCGGGCCCATCAAGCCGTGGACGTTCGACGACGGCTCCGACCTGGGGAGCTACAACACGCAGCAGAAATGGGTCACGCACGGCGACGGCCTGTTTCTGGTCTACACGCGGCGGGGCGCCGACAACGATCACATCGTCCGCCACCGCGCCCCGCTGTTCATCGCCCGGGTGGATACCGACCGCCTCACGGTCCTCCGCTCAACCGAGCGGATCGCGGTCCCCGAACGCGGCCGCCCGTTGGGCAACTTCGACGCCACCACCGTCAGCCCTCGCGAAACCTGGATCACCGTCGCCGGCGGCCCCGCCTACCTCGCCCGCATCCTCTGGAACAAACCGAACCCGCTCGCCGGCCGGGTGAACTGACCGGCCGACCCCGTACAGGTTGTTCGCGGGATGGCACTGGCTGCTTGTCAGCCAGTGTATTGAGCTTCAACGCGCCGCGGGGAAACACTGGCTGACAAGCAGCCAGTGCCACCCGCCGTTCGTGCGTCGGTGGTTCGTATTATCCACGACTTGCACGCTGAGCGAGGTCGCGCCGGCTGCAGTTGCCACAGCGTCCGAAAGAGGGGCCAACACGGAGGAACGACGGCGCGCTGGAAGCCATCGCTGAACAACCCAGACGCAACCTATGCGATACGGAGTGTCTACACAACCCCCAAATGAGTGGCCGTTCGTCTTTCCTCATGTCAATGAAGACACCCCTTCCAAAAGGTACGTCTATCCGCGCCAGCCCCACTTGGAGCGAGGCGGGCTGGTTTGTTAGTATAATGGGCTTGAGGTTTCGGGTACGGGGCGAGTCAGGGGCCACGCGAGAACTTGGGACGAAGGATGAGCAGCGATCCGAACGACCGCTCCAACTCACCGGAAACCGGCGCCGAGCCGGCCGCAACGCCGCAAGCGCCGGAGCCCACGGCCGAGAAGCCGGCGCCGGCGGAACCGATTGAAGCCGAAGACTCCACGGCCGGGCCGCAGCCGGCCTCCGAGCCGGCCGCGCCCGAGCAACCCGCTTCCGAGTCGCCCGACTCGGCCGCCGAGCCGGCGCCGGAACCTCCCCGCCCTCGCCGCATCCTGATCGGATCCCAGCGCGACCCGGCCGCCTATCGTCCCAAGCCCGCCGGGGACTCGATCCGCATCGTGGGCATGAAGCGCTCCAAGCCCCGGAAGAAGGACAAGGATCGGCCGAAGGCAGGTGAGAAGGCCCCGGCGCAATCTCAACCGGGGGTCCAAGAGCGGCCGGGCCCTTCGCACGACGCGCCCGCCCGGGAGGAGCCGAAGGCCGCCGCGGAGCAGGCCGCTTCGGAGGAAGTCGCATCTTCTCCGGAGGCCGCCGAGCAGGCCCCGCCCTCCGAGCCCGCGGTGCGAAAGAAGTTCCCCCCGCCCAGCATCCGCGGCCAGCTCTCGGCCGACCTGGAAGAGGAGTTCCAGGAGGCGCTGGCCGACGTGCCCTTGGACGACCTGATCTCCGGCGGCGAAGAGATCACCAAGCAGCCCATGCTGGAGAGCGACAGCCGGCACATGGGCCGCGTGGTGATGATCCGCCGGGAAGACGCCTTCGTGGAGTTGGGCGGCCGCGAGCAGGGGATTTTGCCGCTGAAACAGTTCGACGAGCCGCCGGAGATCGGCGCCGAGGTCGAAGTTCGCGTGGTCCGCTTCCACCGCGAGGACGGCATTTACGAGCTTGCCAGGGCGGGCTCGGCGGCCAGCGTGGCCGACTGGTCCGACCTGGAGGAAGGGATGCTCGTCGAAGCCAAGGTCACCGGCCACAACACCGGCGGGCTGGAGTGCGAGGTGAACCGCATCCCGGGCTTCATCCCCGTGAGCCAGATCTCGCTCTACCGGGTGGAGAACCTGGCCGAGTTCGTCGACGAGAAGTTCACCTGCCTGGTTACCGAAGCCAACCCCCGCCGCAACAACTTGGTGCTCAGCCGCCGCGCCGTGCTGGAGCGGGAGCGGGAAGAGGCCCGCCAGAATTTGCTTCAGTCGCTTGAGCCCGGTCAGGAGTGTGAAGGCGTGGTCCGCAAGCTGGCCGATTTCGGGGCGTTCGTTGATCTGGGCGGCGTCGACGGCTTGGTGCACGTCAGCCAGTTGGCCTGGGGACGCGTCAACCATCCCCGCGAAGTGCTCCAGGTGGGCCAGACGATCAAGGTGAGGGTCCAGAGCGTCGATCAGGCCACCGCCCGGATCAGCCTGGCCTATCGCGACCTCTTGGAAAGCCCCTGGGCCGACGTGGAAATGAAATACCCGGTCACCAGCACGGTCCACGGCAAGGTGACCAAGCTGATGGAATTCGGGGCATTCGTCGAGCTCGAGCCGGGCGTGGAGGGGCTGGTTCACATTTCCGAGCTCTCGCACAAGCGGGTGTGGCGCGCGAGCGACGTGGTCAAGGAGGGCGAGGAGATCGACGCGGTGGTCCTCTCCGTCGACTCCGAGGCCCAGCGGATCAGCCTCTCGATGAAAGACACGCTCCCCGAGCCCGAAGCGCCGGAGCAAGCGGAATCTCCAGAAGCCCAAGAGCCCGCCCCGCCTCCCAAGCACCGCAAGGAGCCGACCAAGCCGCTCCAAGGCGGCCTCGGCCGCTCCACCGAAGGCGACAAGTTCGGGCTGAAGTGGTAAGCGACGGAGGCTGCGGTAGGCCGTCCGGCCCGGAGAGATCCGCTCCCCCTACGCTACCCGGCACGCTTTCTTCACCCTCGCTCTTAACACACTTTCCGGCCGAGTGCGATGCACGTTATAATGTCCGTTGTGGCGAGGCAAGAGGGTCGACGTTCTCGTTCGAGGGCCGTCGCTCGCATCGGCGGGATCACGCCATCAGAATGGGACCAGGCTCAAGGCATTTGGTCACCGACCAGGGGGGGCATCATGTGCTCACTGCCAAACGCTCTGTTGGGTGTCACCGTTGCGGTTACTGTCTTTGCCCTCGGTGCCGCGGAGCCGGGTCTGCAGGGGGATCTGGGCGAAGGCGTCCATGACGCGCAAACCACCCAGCGACTTCCCGGCAAAGCCTCCAGGCCCAAACGAGGCGAAAAACAGCGTGCCGAAGGCCAACGCGGGTCGCCGCCGCCTGCGGTCGACACGCAACACCCCACCGGCTTGGTCCGGCAGTTTGAAGGTCATGAAGACGCTGTGGCTGGTGTCGCGTTTTCGCCGGACGGACGTCGCGCGGTCTCCGGCAGTTGGGACGGAACCGTGCGATTGTGGGACGTGACCACCGGTCGCGAGATTCGTCGCTTCCAGGAGAATCGGAAGCAGGTTCACGCTGTTGCCTATGCGCCCGACGGCCGCTACGTGGCGTCGGGCGGGGTAGACCAACAGATTCATCTCTGGGCTCCGCAAAGCGGCCGTGAAGTCCGCGGGTTTCTCCAAGAGGGGTTGGTCCGGGCCCTGGCCTTTTCGCCGAACGGGGACCAAATCCTATCGGCCGACAGGTCCGGAATGGTCCGTTTATGGAAAACGCGCTCCGGAAAGGAAGTCCGTTTGCTCGAGCACCCTATGGATTTGGTGACCAGCGTGGCGATTTCCTCCAACGGTCGCCAAGCGCTTTGCACGGGCGGATACTCCAACAACAGCGACACGCCGCTCGACACCATGGTGCGGGTCTGGAACCTGAAAAACGGGAAGGTCGTCTTCGACTTGAAATCTCCCGTGCGGACGCTCATCAGCACAGCCGCGTTTTCACCCGACGGGCAGACCATTCTCGCGGAGGATCCGGCGGACGAGCGTTGCCTCGCCTTGTGGAGCCTGAGAACGGGCGGGAAAGCACGCCGGTACGCCCAGTGCCGAGCCGTCCGTTGCGTGGCGTTCTATCCCGACGGTCGCCGCGCCGTGGCGGGAAACACCCAGGGGGTGCTCCACGTCTTCGAGGTCCAAAGCGGCCGGCAAATTGTCAGCTTCGGCGGCCACGGGGGATCGGTCGACTGTGTGACGATCTCGCCCGACGGGCGCTACGCTCTCTCGGGCGGTCACGACGGCGCCGTTCGCTTGTGGCGTTTGCCCAAGGTGCCGGACCCCGAGGCCCGGTCGGCCGGCGAGGCGCACCGGTTCATCCACGACGCCGGCGTGTACACCGTGGCATTTTCCCCGGACGGACGCCGCGCGCTGACCGCCGGTTTTGACCTGACCCTTCGCCTCTGGGACGTGAACACCGGCAGCCAGTTGCGTCTCTTCCAGGGGCAAAAGGCCTGGGACCACATCAACGACTTGGCG
This sequence comes from Planctomycetota bacterium, assembly GCA_043824335.1. GTDB lineage: Bacteria > Planctomycetota > Planctomycetia > Pirellulales > Thermoguttaceae > JBDRTC01. Next base: position 16,856 of record JBDRTC010001163.1, read on the forward strand.
TGGTCGCCCGACGGGCGCTACGCGCTCCTGGCGGCCGGACAATATCAGGGGAGTCAACGGCTCAGCTTGTGGGACATCGACGCGTGGCGGGAAGTCCGACGTTATGCGGGGCACGAGCACATCGTCACCTGCGTGACTTTTTCCCCCGACGGGCGATTTGCGCTTTCCGGAGATCTGACGGGAAAAGCACGCCAATGGAACGTCGAGAGCGGGCACGAAATCCGTTGTTACGAGCCGCCCGTCCGCGGTGCGCGAAGCCTCGCCTTCTCGCCCGACGCTTCTCTCGCCCTGTACGGCGGCGGCTTTGAGGATCATCGGGTCCGCTTGTGGGAAGTCGACAGCGGGCGGGAAGTATGTCTGCTGGAAGGGCACGGCCAGAAAGTGCAAGCGGTTCTCTTCGCGCCGGACGGCCGCCACGCCCTTTCCGCCGGCAGCGATCGGTCCCTCCGCGTGTGGGACTTGATCCGTAAGGAAGAGGTCCGGTGCATGATCGCCCCCGAAGCGATCACCTGCGCCGCTCTCTCCGCGAACGGACGCCAAGCCGTAACGGGCGGCATAAACGGCATCGTTCGCCTCTGGGACGTTGAAAAAGGTCGGGAGTTGGGGGCCTTTGAGGGCCATACGGAAAAGGTCACCAGCGTTGACTTCTCGCCGGACGGCCGCCAAGTGCTTTCCGGCAGCTACGATCAAACCGCTCGAATCTGGGCGGTGCCGCAACCAGAACAAGCCGAAACCGACTGACGGCCGTCGCTTCCGGCCTTCCGGTCGCGCACGTCGATACGCCAGCCTTCCGCGGGAACCACATCTTGATCCGCTCAGCGAGCATGCGATCGCCTCGAAGCCGGCGCGACTTCCGGCTCGGCCCTCCCCCCGTCTGAATGCAGCCTTTCGGGGGGGCGGGAATAATCCGGGAAAATTCCGCTTGTGGGTGCTTGTCAAAAAGGCGGGAGTCGGTAAACTCTGCTGATGTGGGACGGCTGCCCATTTCAGCGCTGTCAGCGGTTGGTCTGATGGGAAACTGGCCCATTTCGCCGGAAACGAAGCGGATGACCATGTTGCCGAACGGATTCAACGGCCCGATGCTCCCAGCGCTGGAAACAGCACGCGATGCCCGACTCCGCAAGGCTTTTGCTCGGCGAGTACCGTCGCAAGGTCGACGATCGGCACCGGGTGATGATCCCGCAGCCGCTGTTCGATCTCCTCGTGGCCCAGTCGCCCGACTGCATTTTGGCCAAGGAGCGGCCGGGCTGCTTGAGCCTGTGGCCCGCCAAGGCCTGGCAGGCGAAGCTCGACGAAGGCGTGCGCTGGATCGAAGAGAAGCTGGGCCACGAGAAGCTGGAGGCCGAGATCGCCCGGGTGCAGATGTTCGGGCGTTTGTTCTCCACACGCCATGCGCCGGTGCGGCTGGCCGGCCGGGGGCGCCTGGTGATCCCCGAGGGTTTTCGCGAGTTTCTCGCCGTCGGTCCCCCGGGGGACCAGGACGAAGTGATGGTGGTGGGGGCTGCCGTCTGCGTGGAGATCTGGAACCCGGCCGATTGGCTCGATTACCTGAAACGTCAGATGCCCAAGTTCCGCCGCCTCTTCGATCACCTGACCCAATAAGTGCTTCGTTACGTTTGACCATCCTTACGGGCGACCGACGGATAACTTCCCGGTCTGGGAAGGGGACAGTCCCATTTTCCCTGCGGGAAAATCGGGACAGTCCCC
>JBDRTC010001164.1:0-6477 GCA_043824335.1 Planctomycetota bacterium
CGGGGCCAAGACGGCCGCCGGGCTGACTTTGTGCGTGCCGCCCGTCGCCTCGGCGATGGCCCGCAAGAGATCGTCGTCCGTGGGCCGGGTTCGGTATTCCTCGGGATATCCGACCACGAACCCGCGCCGTGCCGAGAACACCTCGCGCCCACCGTGCTCGACGCGTAGCTTCAGGTAATACGTGCCGGGCCTCGGCGTGGCCAGGTCGGCCACGTACCGCCCCGGGGTGGCTTCTGCGAAAGATAGTTGGCGGTTTGTGTGCTCCGGGTCGGTTACGGTGAGCGTCGTTCGAGCGCCGTCGAGAGGCCGGCTCTCCGGATCGACCGCTTCCAGAATCACCGTGACGAGGGCGTCTTGCTGATCGACAGTGAGCACGAAACCGTCGGCCCGGTCCTTGCGCAGCGCGTGACGGACCACCTGGGCCCAAAACCGGCCGAACTGGGGCCAGTCGAGCCAGGCGGCCGCCCAGCGGCTTTGGACGTCGGACGTGAAGGCCACGGCGACTCCCCGGCCGCACCGCCACCAGATCAACAGCGGATCGCCCCGCTCGGAAGCCAACACCAGTTGGCCCGCCGGCTTCGCTCGCGTCTGGACGTAGCCTAAGAGCGACGGGGCGGTCGTAACGTCTACCTGCTCAAGCGCCTCAAGCGGCGACTCCGCCCGGGCGCGAACCGGCTCCTCGATGATCCCCATTTTGCTCGCGCTGGCCGCCTCCAGGGCGAAGATTTCAGGGACGGCTTCGGCGGTGTCGCAGTAGTAGTGATGTCCCTTGCCGATCCGGGCCATGTCTTCCAAAAGCGGCCGCACGGCCTCTTGCCCGACGGCGACGGTGGAAACCGTGATCCCCGACTCGGCCATCCGGCGCACCAGGCCGTCGAAATCGCCTGGGTGCGAGACGCCGTCGGTGAGAATGACCACGTGCTTCAGCTCGGCCTCCGCCTCGCGGAGGGCCAGGTAAGCCCTCTCGATGGCGGGGTACATGTTGGTGCCGCCGCCGGCCGTGATCGTGTCGATCCGCTCAAGCACGCGCTCTTTGTCGGAGCAGGGGTGGAGCTCGCTTACCCACTCGGCATAGTCCTGGAACGCGATCACGCCGACCTGGTCTTTGGGCTCCAAGAGGTCGACGGCCCGGCGGGTCGCCTCCTTGGCCAGCGCGATCGCCCCGCCCTCTTCCATCGAGCCGGAGCGGTCGATGATGAGTGCCATAGCCAAACTGGGCCTCTCTTCGGTCTTTTCAAACTCGCACGAAACCGGCAGGAGTTCTTCGAGCGTCGTGTTGCGGTAACCGCCCGGGGTCAACGCCTGATCGCCCCCGATCACGATCAAACCGCCGCCGAGATCGCGAACGTAGGCGGCAATCGCGTCCATCTGCGGTTGGGAAAGCGACGCGGCCGGCACGTTCGACAAGACCAGCGCGTCGTAGTCCGCGAACTCGGCCGGCGATGTGGGGAGCCCGTCGGGACGCCGGACGTCGACGTCGATCTTCTCGCCCTCAAGCGCCGTGGCCAGATGGATTGCTGCGGAGACCTCGCTTTCGACCAGCAGCACTCGCCGCCGGGCGGTGGCGAAGACGACGCCGGAGGCCGTGTTGTTTTCCGGGAGCGTGTCGCGAAATTCCTCGATCCGCGCGGTGTACGTGACGGGCCCCTCTTCCGCGATCGAATCGCTGAAGCGGACGCGATTGGTCCCCTCGGCCACCGCCGCGCGCCTGTCCGCGAGGAAGCGATCATCGCGGAACACCGTCACCTTGCCTTCGTCCTGGTGACTCGAGTGGAGCACCACGTCGACGTGGAACGACTCGTGCTGCGGCGCCTCTCCCGGGGTCTCGACGGCCGACACGTAAACCTCGGGCTCGGCGCGCGAGAGGAGCGGGACGGTCGAGATCTCCACTCCCGCGGCCCGGGCGACCCGAAGCGCGTCGCCCTCGGTTTGGCAGCCGTCGGTCAGAAGCACCACGTGCGGCACGCGGTCGCAGGGAGCCAGGGCAGCGGCCAACTCAATTGCGGCCGCGAGGTTTGTGCCCTCGCTGTTCGGCTTAGGAGCGGCCGAAGAATAAGTCGGGGACTGTCTCAATTTTCCCGCAGGGACAATGGGACTGTCCCCCTTCCAGACCCGCCGGGCAAACCCCAGCACGACAACCCGGTCCCTGCCGCCGGCCTCGACGACTTCCGCCACAAAGCTTTCAGCCACGCGGCGCGACTCGTCGGCGATGCTCTCGCTTTGGTCGACCGCCAGGACCGCAAACCGTTCCGCCGTCGGCCGCACCACGCGGACCCCGCAAAGCGCCAGCACGAGGACGGCGATGAGCAGCATCCGGCAGGCAACCGAGGCCGCCTGGCGCGCTTGGGAAAAACCGGTCAGACGACGGCGGGAGCCGAACGCCACCAGCGGCACGAGCACCAGCGCGGCCAGCCACGCGGGCCGGGTCAGCTCGAGTTGCTGAAAAGGCCATTCCATCTCAACAGGTCCACCGCCGCTGGAACAGGTGCCACTCCGCCGCCAACAAGACCAATGCCGCCGCGGCCGGAAAAAGCCAAAGGGGAGGGCCCGAGGAACCGGCCGCAACCATTTCCGCCCGAGAAGCCACAGGCCCGGCCCGCGCGCGAAGGTCGTTCGCATCCGCCCTCTTGAGACCGCCGTCATCAAGGAGAATACTCTGCCTCTCCGGGACGTCCCCCGAAAGCGGCTCGGGCGGATGCGCCTCAGGCTCGGCCAGCGCAGCGATCAAAAGCGCAAGAACGGCCAACTGCACGCCCAGCGACACCAGATGCCGCAGCGGCCACCAGGTCGAGCGCCCTCGGGCTCTCGAAAAGACCTGCTCCCACAGAAAGCCGGTCGGCACCGAGTGCCGGCGAGGACGGGCCCTCCATGCATAGAGAACCACGATGGGCACGGCCAGCAATGCCCAGATTAACGCGATGGGGTTAAGGAGGGTCATGTTTCGTTGCCAAGCCGCGAGCGGCTTCTCGGTTTACTTTGTTGCTCCCAACGCCGTCAGCAGGAGTCTGTCCGTGGACAAATCGACCGGGACTTGCGCAAAACGAAGCCCGCGCCCGGCGCAATAGGTTCGCACTGAGTGATGAAACTCGGCGTAAAGCCGGCGGTATCGCGCGAGATGCCGTTCGGTGACGGTGACTTGCCACGCGGCGCCGGTTTCCACGTCGCAAATCTCCGAGTCGCCGGGGGCGTCGGGCTCCGCCTCGGCGGGGTCGTAGAGCTGCACGACCCGCGGTGCATAGCCCCGGCCACGCAGCACGTCGAGCCCGCGCCTGAACCCGCCCGGGTCGTACAAATCGCTCACCACCACGGCCAACCCATGACGCCGGTGACGGCCGACAAACCCCTCGGCCGCGGCCGCCAGGTCGGTCTGCCCGCTCTCAGGCGCGAGGTCCTCCAGAAAACGAACCAGCCGAAGGATCCTCCTCTTGTCGCGAAGGGGTCCGAACTCGGCCGTGATCCGATCGGAGAACCCGAGCACGCTCACCTGCTCCAGGTCGGCCAGCGCGACGTAGGCCAGCGCCGCGGCGACCTGGCGGGCAACGTCGAACTTCGGCGGCCGCCCCAGCGTCATGCTCCGGGAGCAGTCGAGCAGGATGTACACGGGGCAGTCCGCCTCGCCGTGGAATTGCCTTGTGAGCAGCTCGTCGTGCCGGGCGCAAAGGTTCCAGTCGACGCGGCGGTAGTCGTCGCTGGGCGCGTAGTCGCGATGTCCCGTCAGCTCTGTGCCGCCGGCCGGCAGGTTCACGCGCGGCCCGGCCAGGATCCCGCCGCCGGCTCGCCGCGCGACCAGCGACAAGTGCCGCAACCGGTTCAGCCAGTCGGAGTCGAAAAGCGCCGGTAGGTTATGCTTCAGCATACCATTTCGTCGTTTGGGCATAATGCGTTATGCTCAAGCATAACCTACGGGCTTGGCTCCAACGGCTCGTTACCCCGGCTCGGCAACCGCGTCCAGGACGTCGTCCAGAATCGTGTCGGGATCGATGTCTTCGCCCAGCCCCTCGAAGTTGAAGATCACCCGATGCCGAAGCGCCGCGTGCGAGACGCTGCGAATGTCTGCCGTCGACACGTCGCACCGGCCCTCCAGGACCGCCCGAATCTTGGCCGCCAGGACCATCGCCTGCGCCCCACGAGGGCCGCAACCGTACCGTACGTACTTCCGGACGCTCCCCGGCGCCCGCTTGCCGTCGGGATGCGTGGCGGCGACCACCGAGATTCCCCATCGGCGCACGTCGGCGGGGATGGGAATCCTCCGCACCAACTCGCTCATCTCGCCGATCCGGGCGCCGTCGACGATCTTCCGGGTGATCTTGGTGAAGGCGCTTCGGGCCTCGGTCGTGCGGGCGAGAATTTCTTCCATCTCGTCGCACCCGGGCGGCCGAACCAGCAATTTGAAGAAGAACCGGTCGATCTGCGCCTCCGGAAGCGGATAAGTCCCCTCCATCTCCAGCGGGTTCTGCGTGGCGGCCAGGAAGAACGGCCGCGGCAACCCAAAGCGCTCGGTCGAGACGGTGATCGACTCCTCGTCCATGGCTTCCAACAGGGCCGACTGTGTCTTCGGCGTGGTCCGATTGATCTGCTCGACCAAGACGAGGTTGGAAAACAGGGGCCCTTTTTGAAACTCGAACGACCGGCGGCCTTGTGCCGACTCCATGATCACGTAGGTGCCGATGATGTCGGTCGGCATCAGGTCGGGCGTACACTGAATTCGCTGAAAACCGAGGTCGAGCACGTCAGCGAGTGTTTGGACGAGCACGGTCTTGCCGGTGCCGGGGAGCCCCTCCAACAGCACGTGGCCGCCGGCGACCAGCGCCGTCAGCACGCCCTCGATCACGTCCGGCTGGCCAACGACCACCTTGCCGATTTCGTGTTTCAGGGCGTCAAAATCGCGTCGAAACCCGTCTGCGAGTCGCTCGATATCGCTTCCGGTGCTCATGGCCCCCCTTTCCGCTCGAAACAGTCCCCTTCCGAAGTGTTGATTCCCCCCGTCCGAGTTCGAGGGAGAAGCCCATCGCGGCCAGCCACCCCCCGAAGTATCACCGCCAAGAGGGTTTCGGTCAACCTCGCCTGGTGCCGGATGGGGCGAGTGCCGCACGGGGACCACCGACACGAGGCCGGATTATTCACAGGCCGCCGCTGTAGCACAGGCATCTTGCCCGTGTTGCCCAGCCACAGGCTCAAAGCCTGTGCTACGGCCCTTCCCCGAAATCTTTGCAGGAACTGGCGGCTTTTGGTAGACTGAGGCTGGGTAATAAGGGGGTTGCGCTATCGGTTTGGCCTCGTCGTGCCCTGGGTAAGTGCGGGGGGTGCCTGGCAACGGGACGCGGAACGTTTTTTCGTTGTCGGCCGCCGGAATGCCGATACCGTTTCTGGTATCCAAGGGGGTGTTATAGGTGTGGGGGAGCGATTCACTCTAGTACCTCATTTCAATTGATATTGTGGGTGGCACTGGCGTCTCGCCAGTGCTTGGGATGCGACACTGGCGAGACGCCTGTGCCACCCAACCAACGAGTTCAAGTGCAAGCAGGTATCAGCGACACCCGCGGGGTCCCAGTTAATAAAGAGGAGCGGGAAGATGAGAAGCGGCCTAGCTTTCGCAATGGGGGCAGCGTTGTCGTTTGCCGTCCTGGCGGCTTCGGCCGACGAGCCCGTCACGGGCGATTCGCTACCCTGGCACCTTGCGAGAATCACGAAGGCCGACCGGGCGCGTGTGGACGCCGATGCGGCCGATCCCGGCGCCAGCCCGCTCAAGTACCTCCACCTCGAACTCAACTTCAAGCCCACGGTTCGCGAGCGGAAGATGCACACGTTCCGTGTGGTCAACCAGCGCGGCAAAACGGTGGGCGAACTCTACGGTCACCACGAAGGCCGCTCCCAACTGGTTTTTGAGAGCGAGGAGGCTTGGACGAGCCTAATCGGGCTGTACCTCGACGGGCTCGGCCATCGCGAGCCGCTGTTTGGCGCCCGGCCCGTGGTTCCCGAGGTGCTTCAACCGGAGCTGGTGCGGCCGGTCGCGCCTCGCGTGGAAAGGCCGGCCCCGGTTCACGTCACCCGCGATGCTCCGCGAACGGGCTATGTCCCCCCGACCGAAGTTCGCGTGCCCCGAACGACGACGGTCGTCCCCGGCGACACGACGCACGTGATCGAGGCCCCGGGGTCGACTCGGATCATCCGAAGTCCGATCCACGTGATCCGGGTGCCGGACCCAAGACATGTGGTGCGCGTGCCCGATACGACGCGCGTGGTTCGCGAGGGCACTCGCGTCGTCCGCGACGGCACGACCCACGTCGTTCGTGATGGTGGCGCCCGCGTGATCCGCGAGGGCGGCGCCGATGTTGTCACCGGCGGGGTGACCGACATGGTTACCGGCGTTGGAGGTGGTGGGGTGGCTGCGGACGGTGCCGACGGGGGAGCCGGCGTCGGTGTGGGCGGCGGCGGCGGTTCTGGCGGAGGCGGAGGCGCTGGGGGTGGGGCGGGCGA
>JBDRTC010001165.1:0-3054 GCA_043824335.1 Planctomycetota bacterium
CTATCGCAACGAAGAAGAATACATATAGACAGACAAGCAGGAGCATTGGTGATCACCCTAACCTCGGGCGCATTTCAAACACTCGCGATCCTTGCGTTTTTGGGCCAGCCAGATCTCCGCAATTTGGCGCATGGTAGCAAAATACGCCCCCTCGGCGAATAGCATTCCCAGGATGTGCCGATAGACGTTCTCGTAGAGTTGCTGGCCAAGGAACCCGGGGTGCCAGAGGACCGTGAGAACACCCCCAACTGCCCGGACCCGCTCGACGATCTTGCTTGCCCACTCCATGGCGAGTTCTTCCGATCCACAGCCGAGGATCGTTGCCAGGCACTTGTCTTGAATAATGAGCGGCAACTCAAGCACGGGTAGCTCCGTATCCGCCTCCAGATCGTGAAGAGACCAGGGATAGGACGTTCCGTATCGGAACCCGATATTGTCGTTGAAGCCGAGGCTGGAATCGACCAGTAGGCCTGCCTCGTGGTGCACACGGGGAGTACGCCGGATGTCGAAGTGGAGGTAGTGATGGCGGACGCTTTCCACGGGGGCGTCGATGGCCGACTCGACCTGCTCCTTCTGGCGTTTCATTTCATCGGCGCAATCGTACGCTCGCCAGGAGGCATGCAGCCCAATTTCCCAACCCTGACGGTGGATTTCCCGCATCATCTCCGCCACGGAACACTTTTGCCCGTCGAAACGGATTCGGTCCGTGTAACGATAACCGCCGTCCGTGTAATGGCGACGAGCGTACCGGTCGGGAAGGAACAAGAAGGTCGATTTCGCGCCGACCTCGGCCTCCATGGCCAGCCATTGCTCATACGCGTGCAGCGGATCGGAGCCCTGGAACGGGTTGAGGGCGCGGGCGAACGAGAAAAGCGACGCCTGCAAACCGCGCACTGCCCGCGCGTCGCGCCTGGAATACAAGTAGCGGCCCTGGCTAACGATCCTCCGCCAGTGCATTTGGGCGTTACGTGACGCGACGAAGTCGACATCGTGCGTGAGGCAGGCGGCGAAGCTGGCGCCGTTCGGCCAGCGCGGCTTTGGTCCGCCGGCACGCAGATGCTCTTCGTCCAGATAAGGACGATACAAAGGATGCTCGCCTCTGAGGGCACTGAAATTGGCCGACGTTGCCCGGTAACATTCCTGCCCGGTGTGGTCGAGAAGCCGGGCCTCCTCGTGTCCCGGGAGGGTGCTGCCAAAATCGATTGAGCTGGTCATCGTACGATTTCCCTCGCCGCCATGGCGACCTTCATGAAGAAATTCGTGGCTCTGGTCACTTTGTAATACGGTCTCTGGATGGCACCGAAGGCGCGGAAAAAGCGTTCGATGGGTTCGATCATCGATCCCTCGAAATCAAAGACCTTGGAGACCGTGGCGGCGTGCTGAATAGCCTGCCATGCCAGCAGCGAGGCAGCTCCGCTCGAGCGCAACTCGGGGTCGCCCCCCGCCATCAAGTGGTACGCCGCCCGATTGTCCCAAACCAGATAGACCACCGCGTGGACGTGCTCTCGGGCGTCCACGGCGAAGAAGATGCGGCGCTGGCCTTGCCGGGCCAGGGCGTCGTCGAGCCGCTCCAGCAGCACACGCGAGAAGGGTAGCTTGCGTCCCTGCCGCAAAAACGTCTTTTCATAGGTTTCCACGAACTTGTCCAGACCGAGATCGTCCCGAACGACCACGTGCTTTTTTGCTTTCCGAATATACCCGCGCACGTTGGTCAGCAAACCCGTCCAGATCCGATCCCTATCGGAGAGGTCGGGAATCGTATAGGTGTATCTCACCCTAAGCCTGAAGCCCGCCCAATGGAAAGGAAGCACGTTGGTGATAGAGGGATGGCAGGCAATCGAACAATAGGCATGCGGAGGCAACTGTGCGAGAAGAGATGCGATAAGCTCCTTCTCCTCCCCCAGCCGTTTGGCGTATTTCACGTTCGACGATTTGAACCAGGGGCCGAGCGTAGGCGTCAGTTCGGGGTTGATGATGAACGTCTGCCCATACTTCCTCCGCGTCACGTAGGGCATCCTGGCAACGAGCTGGTCGCCCTTGCGGACTTCGGCTGCGGCCCAACGACCGGGAGCCACGGCGTCGAGCCACCAGGGCTCGTCGAAAATGCAATGCGACGGGGGAGAGTCGTCGAGTTCTGTGGTCTGGGAGGGCACGACGACGCGTTCTTTGACGGTGTTCGACATCAGTTTCGACCTCCCGGCGTTTGTCAGGGGATTCTTCGCGGGACAGACGTTCTGGGATCACACTGTGCTACCACTTGCGAGTCACCAGAAGAAGGCCGTAGTTCAAATTGCTTCTCGTGGGCAAATAGCAAAAGCTGACGACCGAGAAACCGTGCCCGGCGAGATAGGTCGCCATTTGCGTTCCCGTGTAGTCCGGGTGGGCCACGTCATGAAACTCCATCGAGATCGTTTCGATCGACTGTAGGAGGTCTGCGGGAGCTTCGTAGAAAAACGGGTATTCGGCACCTTCACAGTCGATTTTCATGAAATCACACTTGCCGATACCATATTCCGTGAACAGATCCTCCATGCTGACCACTTCGATCGCCCGACGTTCCGTGAGTGCGCTGTGAGCCGACTTCCTTGGAAAAACAGTGTGCTGGGCGGAACTACCGGGGTGCACGGTCAGTTCCAACGTTTGGGTCTTGCCGTAGACGCCAGACGGCACGAGTTCTACGTTGTGGATCCCGTTTTCTTCGAGATTCCGCTTCGCCAACTGGAAGTTCCCTTCATCCGGCTCCAGTGCCAGGATGCGGGAATCTTGGTGGGCGTGGATGCTGGCAAATGCGCTGAAATAGCCGCAATGCGCTCCAATGTCGAGTATGTTCGCCTTCGCTTTGAACGGAAACAGAGTTGCGTACCGACGTTTGGAGAACACTTCGTCGACGATCATCAAGTCGTCGTCGCGGGCCAACACCTCGAGATCCTCGCAAGGTGTGACGGCGAAGATGCCGCCTCCCACGTATCGTAGAGCCGGGATATGATAACGCCAATTTCGCAAACAAGAGAAACGTCGAGAGTACTTCCGCAGCGCTTGTCTCATCGCCGATCG
>JBDRTC010001166.1:0-6837 GCA_043824335.1 Planctomycetota bacterium
CCTCATCCCTCATCCCTCGCCCCTCACCCCTCCCCCCACACCCCGCTATCGCACCAGATCGCCCGCCTCCCGGGTGAAGAGCGAAACGAACGTCTCGGCGTCGATCGTTTCCGGCTGGAAGTGAACCGAGCCGTCGCCGTAGAGGAAGTTGGCGCCCGAGGGGTGGAAGCTGTAGATCTCGTTGTTGTTGGTGCAGTTGATCATTCGCGATGCGTCGCAGACGACGTGGATCCAGAACTCGGCATCTTTGTTGGCCCACTGGGAGCCGGTGACGTTGGTCCTGCCGGTCGCTTTCCCATCTTGGTATTCGAACGGCCGGCCGGCGTCCTCGAAGAGCATGAGCGTATTGGAGAGCCCGTCGCCCACCTCGACAATCCGGTTTGCCGGCGCGTAATCGTCGCCCGGGTCTCCCTTCTTGAACAGGCCGTGCCAGCTCGTCCGCACGGTAATCGCTCCGCCGCCGATCATGTTCCTGCGGCCCTGGCTGTCGGGGATGTACTCGCAGGTGGCGTAGTCGGAGACGTAATTTCGGCCGGAGGGCGTGCTGGGGCAGACGAACAGGGCGATATCGACACGCGTCGCCGCGTTGTTGGCCGGATCGCGCCAGTTTACGGCCCAGCAATATCTGTCGTAGACCGGCTGCTGTTCCAGGTATGGCAGGATGAACGTGAGCATGTTGTGCTCGGGCCTTCTGGCATAAGCGGGCGGAAAGACCCCGTAGGTGCTCTCATAGTTGTGAAGCCCCAGGCCGATCTGCCTGAGGTTATTGTTGCACTGCATCCGCCGGGCGGCCTCCCGCGCCGCCTGCACCGCCGGCAACAACAGGGCGATCAGGATCCCGATGATCCCGATCACCACCAAAAGCTCGACAATCGTAAACCCACGCCGCTTTGGTCGGTCCATAATCCGCGATCCTTTCCTGCCCGAAGCCCCGATCGCCGGTCTTTCCGATGTCAGGTTGTTATTGAGAAGGCGAGTTGAGATTATTCCAGCAGCGGTACGAATTCGCCGGATAACACAGTTCTCCAATACCCAATTCTCGCCGAGCAAGTCCTTTGACGTCAATGGGCTGCGGTGTCCGATCGAAAACGGTAACAGCTTTCGGGTCCATCATTATCCCTTGTCGCAAGTCTGGAGAAAGGAGGCTCCCTGCATCAAATCGATCTTCGGGCGCCGAGCGGCACGTCACGTCCCTCCCTCCGAACGCCGCGTATCAGCGGCGCGGCGCGGCCGCGTTCGCTGCACGCGATTGTTCGACGATCTTGTCATAGAGGAACTCGGGAGCGAGGTCCGCGTCGTTCTCCCAGCAGAGCGTGTGAAGGACTTCGGACACCGTGAACCGCTTGAAGAGACTCACATCCCTTAGCGGCTCGAACATCGGGCCCCAAAGACAATCCTTCAGGTCAACGACGCCCGCCTCGCCATTGTTGAACCGCAGACGGATCTGGTAGCCCTCAACGTACTCCGCAGTGGCAACTTCCAGCATGGGGATCACTCCAGTGGGGGAATCTTCCGAAGGGGCTGGTGCTGCTCGGCCAGCACCCAGTTCGCCAGCAACTCATCACGGTGCAAGTCGTACCACTCCATGACAGCCTTCAACGCCCGCTTGGGAAACCGTCCTTCGACAACGCCGGTGTTGATCTCCACTCCAATCTTGTACTCCCCGTACTCCGCATGGAAGTGCGGAGGCGGATGATCATCGTATAACATGTAGATCACGATCCCCAGAAACCTACAGATTTCCGGCAAGGTCCCCCTCCTTCATCTGTCGGTCGAACGTTGAGCTTCAACTGCGGACCTGCCGTGGCGCAGCGGAGGCAGGGCCGTCAGATGCAAGCGATTGTTAGGGCGTACCCGCTTGGTATTCGAACAGTTCATAGTGGTGCCATAACAAGTCAGTAGGCTGTTTCCGGATACACTCGCACCGGGCGCATTGTGCAGACGAATTCGCCGGATGCCACGGTTCTTCAATACCCAATTCTCGCCGAGCAAATCCTTCCGTGTCAATGCGTTGTGGGATCACACCTACCCATTCGCTGGTCTTATGCGGTTTCCGCATGACGCCCACGCCCGTCGAACGACTCACCGATCACCGGAGGGCCCATGTGCCCCCCGTGCCCCGCCGTGGCGTGGTCTCCCGACCAGGCCACGCCTACGAGAACGGGTTTTCCACGGCGTCGCAGAGCCGGGTGAAGGCGCGATCATTGAAGAACCTGGCCGGGCTTGCGCGGCCTTCGATGCCGGGCGAGACGGCCTGGAGGAGCGGACGGCCCCATTTCTTCTCAAGACACCGCCGGGCGAACGAGGTCATGCTCGACGTACGCCAGCCGCGCACCTCAAAACCCTTCATGTAGAGGCCCACGCGGCGCAGCCGTCGGTCGAGCTCGCGCTTGACCGGCCCGAGCGAGGCCTTGATTTGGGCGCGTGCCTGCCGGTATATGCGGGATCGCTTCAGCGGACGCTGCAACTCGGCCAAGCGCGCGCGAACCGCTTCGACGACCCGGCCCGCCCGGCCCAGGTAGACCGAGCACTGGCGTCCCGCTTCCCGATAGGCGAGCCGGAAGTACGGCCCCAGTCTGCGGCCGCGATACTTTCGCCAGGTGGCCACGACCGACCCCTGCCGGGCGAACAGCGTCGGCCGGGAAGCGATCAGCCCCAGGGCCCGGTGCGAGTTTTGGCCAACCGATTCGCGATTTTCCATTCTCTTCGCTCCCTGCGGCGCCTCTCTTTGGTCAACCGATTTGCGATTTTCCATTTTCCTCACTCCCGTCGGACGGTTCTCCTGCCGTGGCGTGGTTTCCCGACCCCGCCACTGGTGATGGAGTTTCTGCTCCTGTGGACGGACCGCCCTCCGTGGGCCAGTCCACTTGGCGGATGGTCGGCTCGGCGGGCACGCTGTGAAGCGCGTCGGGATAGGGTAGGGGAAACGGCGCCGTGCTGTACTCTTCGGGGGCGGCCAGCCGCGGGGTCTCGCCCACGCCCGACTCGGACTGGCGGGCCATGCGCAATCCCATCAACAGAACGGTCGCCTTACTCTTGGCGTAAACGAGCTGGAGGTGCCGGGCGATCATCTCGTCGGGGTCGTTGAGGATCGAGGCGATCGACTGGCGGTCCGACACGTTCTCGGCCAGATGGAGCTGGTCGCAGATTTCGAGCCACGCCAGGTGAACGACCGTCGTGCCCGCCAGCCGCTCCAGCTCGCTGGGGGCGTTTTCCACCAGTTCCCGATAGGCCGGCCCCAGAACCTCCTCGGCCGCCTCCTTAACCCCCTCGGGCACCCGATCCCAAAACTCCCCCCTCGGCAGCCAATACGGCCGCTCGGGCCCGGACTTCTCGACGCGCTTTCTCCCCTTCCGTCCCATGCCCCCATCCTCCCCGCCCCGCCGCAAAAAGTCAAAGCCAAGTTTTGGCCACCCCGTGAAAGGACTAAAGGGCGAGAGGATGCTTGCACGGTGCCGCCAAGAGGCGTCCGGAAGGGTTCAGGGCTCGGGAGTTTGGATTTGACAGTTTGCCGAAGACGGTCTGAAGCGACAGTCTGAACCCTGAACCCTCAACCGGGGGTGGCCGGGTCGAGCGAAGCGAACCCCCAGGTCCCCCGCAATTGTTGGACACCGGCGGAATTCTCCTGGTCGCGGGACGTGTTTTTTGGGGCGAGGAAACCGCGAAGCGGTTTTGTCACATAGCCCAGAATTGCGAAGCTATCCTGGGGAGCGGGGTAGCCCGAGGTTTTCGCCAGGAACCCCAACGGGGTTCTGTCTTGCGACAGCGGGACGAATGGCGATGGCACAACCCCGTTGGGGTTGGTTCATGTTGGCCGGATCGGATCCCAGGGTAGCTTCGCAACCCTGGGCTGCGAGACACAACGCCGTTGGCGTTGGGGCGTGGGGGAATCGGCCAGGGTGGCATGCCCTCGCGAAGCGTGGGCATGTGCCCGGGAAACATGGCGACGCAAGCGACGCCATGCCACCCGGAGACAGGGTTTTCCGACAAAGCCCAGTCCCCACTCGGCAGGCTACTGCTCTTGGGATCCCAGGTCGATCACGGCCACGTCTTCGCCGTCGAGGGTGAGGGAGGTTTTGGCGTCTTGCCATGAGATCGCCCGGCCGCTGAGAAGCTCGCGGCTGGAGGACGGGGTTTTGGTGGCGTCGAGGCGGATGGCGACCGTGCGGCGCTCGGGGCTGTCGTTGAAGACGGTCAGGTAGCGCGTACCGAAACGCTCGACGTAAACGTGCTCGTCGTCGCTCTCGGCCAGCGTGATCGGCTCCCAGCCGGCTTCGGCCACGAGCTTCGACAAGGGCACGTACTTCTTAAACAGCGGCCGGTCGCGGTTGTAGAGCTCGGGCCGGCTGAAGTAGTGACCCTCGGAGGCGTTGTGGCTAAAGAAGCCGGGGAACATGCCGTAGGCCAGGGAACGCTTCATGTACCGCTCGACCAGCTCGTGGGAGAATTCCTCGAAGCGCGTGTTCATCAGAAAGCAGAACGGCTTTCCCTTGCACAGGGCGCGGCGGTAGAGCAACTCGGCGTCGGACATCGGGCGCCACGTGCCGCCCGGGTTCCAGTCGGTCTCCGTGCCCATCACTTCCAAGAGCGGGGCCAGCCAGGGCAGGCGGATCGGCGTGCTGTTAGCCATCATCAGCTTGTCCATCCCGTGCACGTCGCGGGCGATCCCGCGGACGTACTCGAAGGCGATCAGCCCGCGAAAGATGGCCGGGTGGTGGGTTTGGGGGGAAAACGTTAGCGGGGTATCGGCGGCGGCAAAATGATCGCGGCGGAAGTCGAGCTCGTCGGTCACGTAGCCTTCGCTGGAATCGATGTACTCGCCGTCGAGATCGGCCGGCCGGTTCGGACCGTAAAGCCGCTCGCGAAGTGCCGGGTTCCACTTGTTCTTGAAGTCGGTCACCTCGCCCGGGATGCCGGGCATGGAGTTCATGCTCCAGACGGCGCCGTTGCACCAGGGGGTGTCCAACAGCCGGGCGGGAAACTCACCGTCGTCGTTGTGGTATCCGCTGGTGAGCAGGGCCTTTGCCCGGGGGTCGTTCTTCTCGCCGGCCAGGCGCCGGGCTTCCGCCAGGGCCGCTTCGATGGTACGCGGCATTTCCGTGGGCATGCGCATCCACCAGGTCATCGGCTCGGTGTAGCGGAAGGTGATGATCTGGTGCTCGTCGTCCCACTTGGTTTCGCCGTCCCCCTCCTTGATCTTGAAGCCGAAATCCTCCCAGCCTTCCACCTGGCTGATCGGGGCAAACGGCATCCAAAGGCCCTGCTCGGGCGTGCGGCAGCGGAACGCCTCGGGGAAAAGCTCGTAGTAGCGGGCCAGGGCCGCGCGGAATCCCCACCCGGGCTCGAACATGTAGCGGCAGAAGCGGATTTTGGCCGTCGGCTTCTCGGGGGCCAGACCAATGTCGTACGCCAGGAACAGCTCGCCCGTCGAGGCGTTGTAGCCGATGCGGAAGAAGACCGGCCGGGCCATGTCGATGCCCAGGGCCACGCCCTCTTGGTCGTCGGCCACCGCGGCAAACGGATAGCGCGACAGTCGTCCATTGACCCCCGCGCGGAATTGGCCCGCGCTGATGTACTCTCGCCCCGGCTCGACCTTGTCGCTGGTGCGGGGGTCGTGGAGCCAGCGAAGTGACTCCGGCTTGATCGGAACGGCGTACAGCAGCGTGACGGCCCGGTCGCGGCCGGTGGTGTCGGAAAGGGTGGCGTCGAGGAACGTCGCACCGCCGGACTCGGTCTTTTTCCACTGGAGCTTCAGCCCCAGGGCCTCCTGGTCGAGGCGGACGAAATCGCTTCCGGCGGCCACGTCGCGCACCTGAAAGCCCTCGCCCGGCACGCCCTCGAAGACCACGGGCACGCCGTCGAACATGCCGGCCCCCTCGGGGGTTTTGACCACGCGAAGCTCGGGGTCGCGGAACCAGGCCGTGCCGGCGTGACCCCGCAAGAGCATGTGGAAGCTCAGGCTTCGGATCGGCTTCTCGGGCAGCACGACCACCTGGCGGCGCTGCCAGTCGTGCGTGCCGACGGCAAACGGGGCGGTTTGGCCCCAGAGCGACGTGCCGTCGGTGTAGACCAGATCGAGGTAAAGGGCGTAGTCGCTGTCGGGCGAGCCGGAAACCCTTTCCGCCTTGCTCCAGGCCACGGCGACGATCGGCTCGGGCCGCGTCTGATCGAGCACGACGGTCTGGCTTGCGCCGCGCTGGGCGTTGCCGTCATCGCCGTTATCGCAGGCGAAAACTCCGGCAGCTTCGCCCTGGCGCTCGAAGCCCTTTTGCCAGGGCCGCCAGGCGTCGGGCTCAAGCAGGTTCTCGTTCGTGCGGCGGACGTCCAAGGTGGCCTTGATCGTTGCCCCGTCGGCGGGCGAGTTCGATTGCGACGGAGCGGTCTCCTGGGCCGGCAACCGGTCGCCCTGAGCGTGTAACGCGGTCAGGAAAAAGCCAAGGATCACGAGTCGGCGCGAGGCGTGCATCGGGCGTCTCCTTGATGGCTGAGAACCGGATTCTTGCAGGACTGGGGACAGACACAGCTTATCTGATCCCCTGGCCGCCTTGCCAGCACTTTCTGTTCCCGCGCCGAGCGATTAGGGTGCCACGGGCATCTTGCCCGTGCGCTGGCGAGACGCCAGTGGCACCCAGCGGTAGGCCAGAACAAGCTCTGCGCGTGCACTGGCGAGACGCCGGTGCCATGGGCGGCTTGTCCGCCCTTGTGGATTCAGGGGCAGGCAAGCTGCCCCTGGCACCCGGCGTGTTTGAGACGAATCACCTGTAGGGAACGCCCTCCGTTGCGTTCCGTTGCGAGAGAATATAGGGGTTTGCCCGCACTTCACGGAACGCCACGGAG
>JBDRTC010001167.1:0-2553 GCA_043824335.1 Planctomycetota bacterium
CTGCATCGCGGCCAGCGCCTGCGGATCGGGCCGGCCGAGGCGGGGGTCGACTCGGCGGTCTTCTCGGGCGCTGGACTGGGGGCCGGATCAGGGGCCGCGGCGCCCAAACTCAGTCGCTCGGCCAACAACAGACCGGCCGAGCCAAAGATTCCGCGTTTCAGCGCGTCGCGGCGGGAAACCTGCCCGCTGCTCAAACCGGGAGTAAGCGAATCACGTTTCGCGGTCATGTTATCTCTCCAAGTTATCCGAGGGTGTCCCGAAATCTCGATCGAAAACCCGCGTTGGTGCGGCAGTTGTACTGCCGCACCCGGGGGGGAAAGCGGTTCGGCAGTACAACTGCCGAACTAGACATTAGTGCCGAAAAAGAAACTCCTCACCATTAATAAGTGCCCACACCAAGTCTGCGGCCCCCTGGGGCGAGGCGCACTGCCAGGAAACTCCGTCCGCCTCTTCCTCGGTCGGCAGACGCGAGAGAATCGTCAAATACAAGGTATCCGCCATTTCGGGCGAACCGGCGGATTTCAGAAGCTCTTGGATCTTGGGTCCCTGTTGGATCTTCTGCCGGATATGCGTGGAATTGAGCAGGTGCAGCGCTTGGGCAGCCGTGAAGCGGTTGTTGCGCTCCGATTCCAGGCCCGTATCGCGCGGCGGACGCCCGAATATCTCCAGCACGCTGCTGGTAATGCTGCCGTCGGGAAGCGCGATCGAACGTTGTTTTTCGGGGATGAAAGTAAAAGGCTCGGGAATCATGCTCAAATAGCTTTCCGTCGTTCCTGTAATCTGGCAGATGGCGTCCATGAGCACCTCCGCGTCCAGCCGGCGGAGCGGATAGCAGGCGAAATTGTCCGCGGCTTCGGGCCCCTTGGTCTTCGGGATACAGGAAAGCTGATAGGTGCTGGAATTGAGGATCAACCGGTAAATGTGCTTCAGGTCGTAGCGGGCCCCGACCAGTTCCTCCGCCAGCCAGTCCAACAGCTCCCGGTTCTGCGGCGAGTTGCCGGGGCGAATGTCGTCGGCCTCGTGAACGATGCCGCGCCCCATGAGCCAGTACCACACCCGGTTCACGATGTGCCGCGTGAACCAGGGATTCTCGGCGTCGATCAGCCAATCGGCGAACACCTCCCGCGGGTCCTTGCCCGGGGGAAGCTCGGCCGCGGTTCCGTTGGGGAAGATCGCTTTGGGCGGCGGGGCGTCCGAAGGGGACTCGGCCTTGCGAGGATCGAAGACGACGATCTCCTCCTTCCACTCGCGCGTGGGCTTGAACCCAACCTGCGAGAAAAAGACGGCCATGCCCTCCAATCGCTCTTCCGGCCACTGGTCCGCCCGCACTCCCATGAACACCAGGGCGACCGCCTGAGCGATGGCCGACGGCTCCTTGCTTTGCAGGGCCCGGTAGAAGTTGACCTGCGGCGTGCGGAAATTGCTGCCGCAGGCGGTGAGCAACTCCCGGACGAACCGGTCGTAGGGCATGTTTTCGTCGAGCGAAGTCCGAATCCAGCGGTGGTACGCCTGAGCGGCATTGGGCCAGAGGTTGATGGGGAATTCGGCCTTGACTCGCAGCAGGTCGCACCATTTCATCGCCCAGTAGTCGGCGAACTCCGACCGCTCGAGCAGGTGATCGATGAGCACGGAGCGCTTATCGGGGCTCTTGTCCTCCAGAAAGCTCTGCGCCTCCTCGGCCGTGGGGAGCGTGCCGATCGCATCGAGATAGACCCGCCGGAGGAAGACCCCGTCGGAGCACGGGTTGGCCGGCTCGATCTTCAACTCCTCGAGCTTGCCGAACACGAACTCGTCGATTTTTCCCTTGGGAGTCAGCTCCGCCTTGGTTTCGAAGGGGTTCGCGTGATCGAGCCGCCGGTTGAACGCGTCGTCGAAGGAGAGGCCGTCGTCCGACCGCGTCCTTGTGCGCCCCTCAGCCCGGCTCATGCTCTCGCGAAGCCGCAACGCGTCAGCCCGTGCGATCTCCTGGTCGTCGGTCGGCAGGCTCGCCAGCGAACTCGAATTCTGGGAGACCGTCCACCATGCGAATCCCGCCAGGGCCACGAAAACTCCAACAATCGCGCATACCGGCAGCCAAGCGGCCAAAGCCGACTTCTTCCGCTTATACCGGGCGTATCGCGGCGGCGCCTGGCCAAGGTCGAGTGGAATGCCGTCGCTTCTTGTCTCTGTTGGGTTACCAACCATCCGGGCTTTCCTTTGCGGTCGGGCTGAAGCCGATCCAGCTTCGGCCCACAGCAGCTATTGTACCAGTTCCCTCGGGTGGGTGTCCATCCGTTTGCGGCCGCAAGGATTCGTCTGGTAGTCCGTAAATCGCATAAAATCAATGGGTTACGGCGACGGGGCCGCCGGTCAAGCCACGATCGCGATCGGCCGGCGCATGCCAGAGGGGAAATGCCGGCCGGCGGCTGAGCTACGGGCTCCTTTCACCCGGGGTTTCGTCGATTGCCCGGCTTACGAGGTCGGGGAGGTTTTCGAGCCGACGCAGCTCGGGCGCCACGCGGGGATGGGCGAAGACGCGCACGCGCTTCACATAGTCGTCGAACTGCTCTCGGG
>JBDRTC010001168.1:0-2735 GCA_043824335.1 Planctomycetota bacterium
GGATCGGCAGACGTTCGGTTCTCGGACCACTGGCTTCGCCTCTTTGAATGCACGCCCGCGATTCTGCCCGCGCGTCATCAAATGCATGGGTTCCCGGTGCGCAACAGACAGCGTCATCAATGGGTCGTTGCGGGAGGTCCCGTAAAACGCATGAGTTGATGACATAGAACCTCGATTGCGGGCTGTGCGACTGGCGTATCAATCCTCTTCGCGGCCTGCTCAGGGTTCATGCACGTTCCGGCTTGTACCCACGTCTCATTCTTCGATCTTACGGCGGGCTGATTGCTCTGCGCAGCGTCTGTGCGTCACTCAATGGGAACGCGGTGTCTGGCGCGCTATTGCCGAACGCCTTGCGCGACGGCGAGCGGTCCAAGCGAAGGCAACGGCGATGGCCGCCAAAGAGATAGCAAAACCGGCCAGGATTTGCCTCTGCTGGCGATCGAACAGTGACAGACTGCCCATCACCATGGCCAGGGTCGCCAAACTCCAGGCTACGATCCACGCGGGAAGTGACGAGGCGCGTGGCGCGGCCAGTTGTCGCTCACGCTGCATCTGAAGGGCAATCTTCTCCCAGCCCGCGCTGGTCCCGGGCGACACACATTCCATCACCGACAGCACGGCCAGCGGCACCAAGACGGCCACTAGAGTCTCGACCGTGCGGAACTGGACTTGGACCAGTGTGGTCAGCGGTTCAAGGATCGGAAGGCCGTCTAGCCAGCCGTTCTTGGCCAAGCCGAACTTGACGAACCCGCTGGCCACAAAACTGACCGCCACCGCCAGCCACACCGCACGGCCGTCGATGCGTTTGGAGAACAGCCCCCAGACAGTAGGCAGCATCAACGGCGGAATCAGCAGCGCGGCCACACCGAGGACGACCGTCTCTGCTCCGCCGACCCAGGGGACGGCCAACGCGCCGCCGATCAACAGACCACCGAGCAGCACCGTGATGATTCGCCCGACAAGAACGAGCCGACGCTCGGAAGCGCCGGGATTGAAGAGCCTTCGGTAGAAGTCCGACGTCAGCACCCCCGAAAACACGTTCAACTGCGAGCTGACCGAACTGGCCGTGGCCGAGAACATGGCCACCAGCATCAATCCCAGCATGCCCGCGGGCAGGACGTCGCGGCACGCGAGTATGTAGGCCTGCTCATGATCGACCCCGGGATTGCTCACCCGATAGAGCATCGGCGGCAGCATCCACACCAGCGGGCTGACGATGTACAGGATGCCGAACAGGTACGTGCCGCGCCTGGCGTCGGCGGGCGTGGGAACGCACAAGTAGCGTTGCACGAACGCCCATTCGCCTCCGACGCTGACGAACTGGATGGCCACCCAGCCGATCAGGAACCACCAGGTGTACTCGCCCGTCGTGGGCTTAAAGAAACCCTCCGGCGCCGCCGACCAGAACGTGCCCAGGCCGCCGACCTTGGCCACCGACAACGGGACGACGAACAGGACGCCCACCGAGAGGACAATGAACTGCAGCACGTCAGTCATCAGCACGGCCCACAGTCCGCCGGCCACGGTGTAGACGACCACCAACGCCCCGCACAGCAGGATCGCCCACGACACGGCGAGGTTGCCGGTTTGTGCGTCACGAAAGGGAGCATTCTCGGGCAGCGGGACCAGCGCGCACAGCAGCACGGCGATGGCGTACAGAGCGACGGCCATGGCCACGGTCTTGAACAGCAGATTCACGACCGTGTAGAAGCGGATCGCCGCTTTGCCGAAGCGCAGCTCGAAGTACTCGGCCGGCGTGGCCACGCCCAGCCGCCACCAATGGGCTGCCAGGAATCGCCCGGCCAACAGCACGCCGACCGCATTGCCGAGGCATATGGTGATGCCCACCAAGCCCCATTGATATGCGATGCCTCCCCAGACCACGAACGTGCCGGCCGAAAACATTGTCATGAAACCGGAAAGACCGGCGACCCACCACGGCGATTGGCTGCCGGCAGCGAACATGGTGGCCGAATCCTTCATCTTCCCCGAGAAGATGAACCCGATCGCCAGCAAGCCCGCGACATAAAGCGCGATGACGAGGTAATCGAGGTGGCTCAACGGTAGGTCCCTCAGCGATTCTGCTTGCTCGGCGGTCTCGCATGGTTGCCGGTTACTGCAGTTTGTGCTGGGTGCTGGCCTTTCGGAAGACCTCCGCGTGGTATGCCAGTACCTTCGGCCACATCTGCAGCGCCGTGCCCATATCGCGGACTCCGGGACATGAAACGAGCTGGTACTGCACCTCGGCCTTGTCCAGTGCGGCTTTCAATGTCTCGTGATGAGGCACGTCGATGCCCTCGACGCTGCAGAACAGCCGGATCGGAGTCCCGCGGAGTCCCGCCGCCTGCCGGGCGATCGACAACTCCGCCGGTGCCGACTCCGCTGGGCCGAACAGCTGCAGCGAGCAGGCGCCCGACGGCGACGTGCGGGGCAGGTCGACCAGCCCGATTATCGACGAGGCGGAGCCGACCAGTTCCGGATGTCGAGCTGCCAGCAGTAGCGCGCCGTAGCCGCCCAAGCTCCAGCCAGTCACCGCACGCTGATCGGGACGCTGTCCCATCTTGTGGTTGTTGGCGAGTTGATCGATCAATTCCAGCAACATCGACTGGTACTTGCTTTCGGGCTTCACCGGGCTGTCGATCCAACACGACGTGCCGCCGTCAGCGAATGCGACGGCGAACTGAGTGTCGGCAAAGCCCTGGATCCCCTTTTCCGAGCAGCGCGTTTCCATTTTC
>JBDRTC010001169.1:0-3894 GCA_043824335.1 Planctomycetota bacterium
GCCATGGCCCCTTTATCTCACGAAATTCCCCCGAAGGCAATCGCCGCCTCGCGGGAGTTCTTGCTCAAGCCCGCCACGGCACTGCTTGTTCCAAGCAGTGGCACACCACCCCGGGAGGGTGAAACGGGGTCGAGGGTGAAACGGGGTCGGGTCTCATTTCATGTTGTCATTCGCCTGCCAGACAAACGACGCGGCCGTCGGTGGTTGACACGTAGAGGCGTCGTTGGGCGGCGGCCATGCCGTCCCAGACGGGCGGGGCGTCGAGCTGGAATTCGGCCCGTTTCTTCCCGTCGCGGGCCGACGCGGCCCACAACAAACCGCCTCCCAGACCTTCATCGGTGGCGGAAAGATCGGTCTTGTCCCCGGTCGCCGGCATGCCGCCGAGCAGCACCAGCTCGCCGGCACGCAACATCGCCCTGGGACGCACGGGAAGCTCCACCGACCATTCCGACTCGAAGGCCTTTTCGAGAGGAGGCGTGCCGGTCTTTCTGAAGTCGCGGAGCGCTTCCTCGTCGGCGGCCGGCGGACTGTTCGTTCCGGAAAAGAGCCGGTATTGGCCCGCCTTGCCCCGCTGAACGCCCCAGACTGTCTCGCGATCCAACACCAGCATCAGGCCGTGCGGTACCGAGAGCCGCGAGCCGAACCGATCCGGATTGTAGACGATCCAGGAGTAGGCGACGGGCGTGCGGCTGAAATCGCCCGACCCGAGCACCCAGTGGCTCCGGTGGTTCTCGGCCCCGTCGAGCAGCCGGGAAGTCGAGAAGAGATGCCAGCCCGGGCTCGGCTGCTCGACGCAGTTCCGGTCGAACCTCAAGTGCCGCAGGTAGACCGAGGCGCCGTCGCCGACAAGAATATCGGAGGTGGCCCCGCCCATGGAGAAGGCGTCGCTTCGGTCGGGGGCCGTAAACGTCTTGTAGTCCGTGGCGTTTTGAACGATCTCGGTCACGGCGGTCTCCGGTCCGTCCTCCGGCGGCGCGTCCAGCTTGGGATGCGAGCTCTCGACGCGCCCTTCGCAAAGAACCTTCCCGGTCATGGGATCGAGCCCGTAGAGGTAGATGCCGCCGTCCAGGTACGACGACCGGCCGGCGCTCAGGTAGGCCACGCCGTCTTGCACCAGCACGCTCCCGTGGACGGGCCAAAGCGATTCGATTTGATCGAGGGCCACCGTCTTCAACTCCTCCGGCGCCGCTCGGAACCGCCAGGCCAGCTTGCCGTCGGCCATGCGCAGGGCATAGACCCAGCCGTCGGCGCACCCGAAGAGCGCCAGGCCCCGATAGACACTCGGCGGCGAGTCGACGCGGCCTCCGGCGGTGAAGGTCCACCGGGTCCCTCCGTCCAGCGCGTCGAGCGCCAGGACGCGGTGTGCGTCGATCGCCGCGACAAGGACGGTCCCGCCGGCCACCACCGGCGCGCTCGGCCGACCGCCGACGTTTGCCGCCCAGGCTTTTTCCAGCGGCAACGGAACGTCCGTCGTGGCCGAGCCGCTTCGCGCCGGGTCGTGACGGAGCATGGGCCAGTCGGAGGAAGGATGAAGGATGAGGGATGAAGGATGAACGGCGGCGGGATCGAAGGCCGGGCCGCGCTCCAGCCTCGTCCCCTCCTTCTCATCCCTCACTCCTCGCCCCTCGCCCCTCGCCTCTCTTCCCTCGCCACTCACCCCTCGTCCCTCCCCCCTCTCAGCCGCCAGGGCCCAGAATCCGTACAGCTTGGCCTCCATGAAGCAGCCGCAGGCGTGCGGAGGGGCATAGATCAATCCGTTGGCGGGCATGATGCCGTATTGGCAGAGGCCGCGGACCCAGTTGTTGCGCGAGTGATCGTCGGAAGCCAGATCGAGGAACTCGATTCCCCGCTTGGCGGTCATGATGTATCGGTCCGTGGCCTTATTGCGGTAGCAGCGATGATGGTGCCCGACGGTCCAGAGACGCCCAAACGTGTTGTTGGTCTTCACGATTTCGCCAGTGAGCAGGTGTCGCCCGGCGGAGAAGTCGGGCCCGATCCAGACGACGCCACCGACGACGAACAGGTCGACCGGCGAGCGAAAGCCCTCGCCGCAGTCGCAGTGCCAAAGGGGTTTTCCATCTTCCGCCGAGAGTGCCGAAAGGCGTTTGCCGTCGGCCAGCAGCACGACGCCGTCGGACACGACCAGTGTCGCCAGCGACCAGCCGGGCCCCCGCGCCTTGGGGGACTTCTTCTTGTTCTTGCCCGGCTTCGGCTCCACGGCAGCCGGCTCCTGGCCGGCCAGAGACGAACGCCAGATCTGGCCGCCGGTATTTCGATCCAAACAGGCCACGTCCTTGCCGACGGCGAAGAAGACGCGCGGGCCGTCGGCGGCGAGCGTCAGTGGCACGAGGCCCGCCGTTTGCGGCGCGGAGCATTTCCACAACACTTCGCCCGTGTCGGCTCGAACGGCGAGCACCGATTTCTTGTTCGGAAACGGCGATTCACCCCGCCGCGCCGGGTCGATCGCGGCTTGCTCCGCCAGCGGCGCCCCGGTCACGACCAGGAGCACGCCATCGTGCAGTATGATCTCTTCGGCGCCGAGGGACTCGTCGTAGGTTTCGAGCACACTACCGGTCGCTGCGTCCAGCGCGGTCACCGGCGCGTTCATCCCGAGCGGAACGTACACGCGGTTTCCGTCGGCGACGAGCGTCCTGGGAAGTTGAACCGGCCCGGAGCGAAATCCCTGAAGGGTCCAAGCCCAGGAGGGAATCGGCCGCTTCCACAAGAGCACGCCGCTGAAGGCGTCGCGGGCGACGAGAAACCACTTGCCCGGCACGGCCATGGAAGCGGCCGAAGCCTCGTCGACGATCGCGAAGATCCGTCCCCCGGCAGTGACCACGGAACTGATGCTGGCGAGCTTGTGATGGTTGCGGGTCCAGAGCGGCTCGGCCAGCCACTGCATGTGCCGCGGCGGTCCCACTCGCCCGTCCCCGGCGACCGCGTTCCCCGACGCGTCGTGCAGAAAATGGGACCACTGGTCGACGTCGTCCGGCCAGGGCTTTACGGTCTTCGTCCAGGCGCCCTTCTCCTTGACGTACGCCACGCCGCCCGGGGCGAGCACGCGAAGGACCTCGTCGGTCGGCACCGGCATCGGGCACTCGGAGACGAGCAGGTTGACGAGGTTCTCGACGTAGGGCAAACCCCTTCCGTCCCACCGATCGGCCGACCCCTTGCCGGTAAGACCCCGCGACTCGATCTCTTCACGGGCAGCTTCAACGTTGGCCCATTCGGCGTCGAGGCCGTGGACCAGGTAGCCGCCCTCGGCGGAGAGCGCGGCGGTCAGCTTTCCGTCGCCCGAGCCGAAGTGGACGACCAACCCGCCCCCGACGCCCGCGCCGTCGAGAATCTCCCGGGCCGACTCGGCTCCCGGGCTGCCGGGAGAAGACGCCAACCACGCCGTCAAGAGCACGACCGCAATAGCTGCGAAGGTTTGTCGCGACCTCATCTTGTTTCCTCTTGCGTGTTCGAGTTCCTCGGCAATCTGCAAAGAATTGTACTTGCGTATTGTGACGGTCGCAACTTGGTTCCTTGTGTCGCCCCCTTCGTGGCGATAGACTTGAGTCGGTTCAAAAAAGGCCCGCTGCGAAAGAGGGTGTGATGAATCGCGGGAGCAAGCACGGGTTTGGGCTGAAGGCGTTTCTGATGGCCGGAAGCCTCATCGCGGCCACGGTCGCTCGGGCCGACATGCGCGAGGATTTCGTCGACCCGCCGGCGTCGTACCACACGCGTCCCCTGTGGTTCTGGAACGGCCCGCTGAGTCCCGACGAAACCTCCCGGATGATGGACCGCTCGCTGGAAAGCGGTTACTCGGGCTTTGGGATCCTTCCTGCCCAGGGAATGACGCCCGAGTTCATGAGCCCCGAGTTTCTAAAGCGCTATCAGGAAGCCGTCGAC
>JBDRTC010001170.1:0-8123 GCA_043824335.1 Planctomycetota bacterium
GCCTCACGGCGTCTGAGGGCCTTGGCCGTCTTCTTGTCGGGCTGCTTGCCCTGGGCGAGGCCGGCCGCCTCCTCTTCGGCGCTCAATGCGGCTTCCTGCTCGGCAATCTGCTTTTCCAACGGCCCCAGCCGCGCCTGCCCCTCGTGATGATCCATCAACTGGCGGACCAGCCGGTAGAGCCGGGCAAGCTCTTCGACCGGGTCTTGTTCGTACGCCCCGGCGTCGAGCAGGTGCTTGTAGCCGTAGATAATCATCCCGAACTGGGTGCCCCAGTCGCCGAGGTGGTTGTCGCCGATCACGCGATGGCCGAGGAAGGCGAGCGTGCGATAGAGGCTGTTGCCGATCACCGTCGAGCGGATGTGGCCCACGTGCATCGGCTTGGCCACGTTCGGGGCGGAGTAGTCGATGACGTAGGTGCGCGGCTTCTCGACCTGCGAGATGCCCAATCGTGGATCGGGCACGGCCTCGGCCAGTCGCCCGGCGATCCAGTCGTCGCGCAGCTTGAGGTTGATGAACCCCGGGCCGGCCACCTCCGGCGGAAGACAGAAATCCGCAAGCTCCACCCGCTCGACGATCTCGGCCGCCACCTCCCCCGGCGGGCGTTTCAAGCGTTTCCCCAGCGGCATGGCGAAGTTCGCCTGGTAGTCGCCGAAGCGGACGTCCTGGCTGGGCCGGAGAAGGTCGAGAAGCGGCTCCGGATCGTCGACGAAACCGGTCAAAGCGCGGCGAAAACGGCCGGCAAGTTCCGCAAGAACGCTCATTCCCGGCCAGACCGCTTTCCTGCGAGGTCCGTGGATGCTTCCGCGCCTCGGGGCTCGAACGGCACACGCTTGGCCTGGGCCCAAAGCTCTTCCAGGGCGTAATACTCCCGGGTTTCCGGGTCGAACATGTGGATCACCACGTCGCCGTAGTCCAACAGGATCCAGCGGCTCTCGCTGTAGCCCTCGATCCCCATCCGCCGGTCGCCCAGCCCGTCTTCCAGGGCGTGGTCGATCTCCTCGCTGATGGCGTGCAGTTGCCGGCGGCTGGTGCCGGTGGCGATGACGAAGTAGTCGAAGAAGGTGGTCAACTCGCGGAGATCCAGCACGACGATATCGCGGCCGCGGTTGTCGTCGGCGGTTCTCGCCGCAACCAACGCACGCTCCAAGGCCCGGTCGGACCGCGAGGCCGACGCCGCCCGGGAGCCGGCGGTGCTCTGGTCCACAATCATCCTTTCCGTACGAACAAGCAGTGCCAAGAAACGAGCCCGACTGGGCTTCCATGCCCTCTATTGTAATCCGGGACAGCTTGGTAGGAAAAGAGGTTCACTGCCGCCCCCCCGGTTTAGTGGGCAACGCTGGTTTTCGGCGTCGCGGAGTCGGTCATTGCTTCCGGACGAGCCGGATCTCGAACAGCTTGGGCCAGAGCTTGCCGGTGACAAAGAGACGCTTTGCCTCGGCGTCGTAGGCGATGCCGTTGAGAACGGCGTCGTGGCTGACGCGCTCGCGCCGGGCAAGCAGGCGGCCGAGATCGATCCAGCCGAGCACTTCGCCGGTGGTGGGAGAAATCCGGGCGATGCGGTCGGACTCCCACACGTTGGCGTAGATCTCACCCTCGACGTACTCCAACTCGTTGAGCCGGTCGACGGGAACGCCCCCGCTGCGGACCGTGATCGTGTGAAGCACGCGGAACGTCTTCGGGTCGAGGAACCGCAGGGTGGCCGATCCGTCGCTCATCACCAGCCGCTCTCCCACGCCGGTAATGCCCCAGCCCTCGCCCCGGTACTGGAACGTGCCTCGCCGGGCGAAAGAATCCGCGTCGTAGACGATTCCGAGGCGGCTTCGCCAGGTCAACTGGATTATGTCGTCGCCGGAGAGGGCGATCCCTTCTCCGAAGAGCTTGGGGCTCAAGGCGACGTGCTTGAGCACTCTCCCCGATTCCAGGTCGACCCGGCGGAGCGACGACCCTCCGTATCGACCCGTGCTCTCGTAGAGAGAGCCGTCTCGAAACAAGAGGCCCTGGCAAAAGGCGGCCGGATCGTGGGGAAACACGTTGACGACCTCGTAACCGTACACCGGCGGCGCCTCGGCGCGTGGCTTGGCGCGCGTGGCCAGGTTCCATCCCAGGACGGCGCACGCCGCGAGGATGACCAGCCCCGCCCAGCGCAGAAGGGGATCCCTGCCGGGGCGGGAGTCGCGTTGTCGGCCCTGCCTTCGGTCGGCTTTGCGTGCCTTGCGTTTACCCACGGCTGCCTCGAATTGAGCAACCAGTCCCTTGTGCCCACTGATTCCGGCGGTTGGGTGGCACTGGCGTCTCGCCAGTGCTCGGATTGGAGCACGGGCAAGATGCCCGTGGCACCCACGGGCTCGCACGTCATGACTCACCGGGTTGTCTCGACGCAGCGCAACTCGCGCCAGTCAAGACTACGGGAAACCGCCGCCAAATGCAACGCCGCCTGCGTCGGAGTGCGAATGTTGGCACTGCCCTGCGAATCGGATACACTCGTTGCGTGCTCCCGGCGCGTCTTTGCCGGGGCACGGCATCCAAAGCGGATACACGCTCCTGGGGATCCAGACGACCTGCACGTGAAGAATATGTTCCTCACGCGATCCTAGGGAAACCCCAATGCCCGAACCGAATTACGCCGACGGCGACGCGCCCGGCTGCTTCAGCCTGGCGATGGGGACGATCGTGGTCGCGATCCTGTTCATCCTGCTCAAGTCGTGCATCTGGAATGGTTAGACGGTCTTCCAGAAAGGGAAAGCAGCATGAAAATGCAGAAGATCGGCTGGTTGCTCTTGTTCGTGCCGGTGGTTCTCGCCGGCTTCAACTCGAGCCTGACGGCACAGACCGATCTCGACGCTCTGGCCGAGCGCGCCAAGGTCCGGTACACAAACGTCCCTCGCAAGGTGCTCGCGTTCTATTACCCCTGGTACGGCAGCGCCGAGGTCAAGGGCGGAAGCGGCCAGTGGGCGCACTGGGGCGACGTTCAGCAGGATAAGCAAGACATCGCCGCGAGCACCCACTACCCAACCCTGGGAGCGTACGACTCCCACGATCCGGCCCTGATCGCCCAGCACTCGAAGTGGGCGAAGCAGGCCGGGATCGACGGGTTCATCGCCAGTTGGTGGGGGAGGGGATCGTTTTCGCATCGGGCCCTCGAGCGCGTCTTGGACGGGTGCCGCAACGCCGAACTTGAAACAACCATCTACTATGAAACCGTGCCCGGTGCAAAAGACGCCAAAGCGGCCGCCGCCGACCTCCTCTACGTGCTCGGCCGATACGGCGATCACCCCGCCTGGCTCCGCGTCGACGGCAAGCCCGTGGTCTTCATCTACGGCCGGGCCGTCGGCGAGATCGGCCTCGGCGGATGGTTGGAGGCCATCTCGGAAGTCAACCGGCGCTACCCTGGAGGCGTCGTCTTCCTGGGCGACCAGATGAGCCGCTCCGCCGCCCGGGTGTTCGACGGTATCCACACCTACAACACCGCCGGGGCGCTTGGCGGCAAAGGGATCGCGGAAGTCGGCCAGTGGGCCGCGGGAACGTATCCGGGCTGGGTGGCCGCGGCCGACGCCTTCGGCCGGATCAGCACGCTCACCGTCATCCCCGGATACGACGACACGAAAATCCGCAAGCCGGGGCTTCGCGTCGAGCGATTCGACGGGGCGTCGTACCGCCTCCAATGGGAGGAGGCCGGGAAGGCCGACCCGCACTGGATCCTCATCACCTCGTTCAACGAGTGGCACGAGGGGAGCGAGATCGAGCCTTCTTCGGAAGACGGCCAAAAATACCTCGATATGACGGCCGAACTGACCGCCCGATTCAAGAGCACCCGGCGGCAGGTGAAGTCTCCGACCGATCCGCAAAGCGCCGGAATCACCGAGCGGGAGAAGCTCGACCAGTTGGAGAAGCTCCGCGGTATCAAGATCGGACTCTTGCCGGACGCTGACCTGTCGATTGCCTGGCCCCTGCTGCATCTGCCGGACCGGCCGGCCACGGTTTCCTGGAAAGAGGTCGCCGGCTGGTCGGCCTCCGCCGCCCAAGAGTATCCGGTGCTGGTCTATGCGGCGAGCGAGACGTATCAACAAACGGTCGACCGGCCCGGCGACGTGGACGAAGGGCTCCTCCGTTACCTCCGCTCGGGCGGGCTCCTGGCCGTGTTCCCCACCGGGCCGATGCCCTTTCACTACGACCGCAAGCGGGGGGCCGTCGCCGGCCACGACAAGCTCGGGCTGCCGCTCTCGGTGAGCGGCCCCGACGGCGGCTGGGAGGAGCCGCCCGAGGGCGTCGACCTCAAGTTCGTCCAGGTCGGCGGGCAACTCCCCCACGTGCCGGCGGTCTTTCCGTTCCCGAAGCAAGGCGATCGCCGCTGGCGGCCTTTCGTGCGCTCGCGCCTGGCCGAAGGCGACACGTTCCTTCCCCTCGTGGAACTCCGCGACGGCCAAGGAAACCACTACGGCGACGCGGTCGCCTACGTCGAGCACAAGGCGAGCGAGCCGAGAGGCGGCAAGGTCCTCTACGTCTGGTTCGGACTCCTCGACTCACCCCACGGCGAAGCCCTACTGCACGACCTACTCGGCTTCGTGGCGGGAATCGTCAAAGCCCAGTGAGGGGCGGCCGGCGAGCAACCTTCATGTTTGTGGCGAATCACTTGTAGGGAACGCCCTCAGCAACACCAGCGAGACCACGCCGATGGTGCAGGCGCCCGTGGCGTCGCCGACGGCCCAATACACGGGCATGCCCGAGCGGATCGTCAACACAAGCCCGGTGAGCGACATGACGATCATCGCCACGGCCTGGTAGCGGATGACGCGTGCAAACCGGCGCACGTCGGCCGAGAGGGCCCAGAGCAATCCGCCGTAGAAGGCGCAAAGGGCCGAGGTGAACCGGGCGAGATACTCCGCCACCGGCTGCGCGGGAAACGCCCCAAGCCCCAGCCACTCATGGCATGCCACGATCCAGCCCCGGGGCATGAGAAACGGCACCACCGCCACCAGACACACGCCGCCGGAAATGCGCAGGAAGATCTTCAACGACGTCTCGGCGGTGATCAGTCGAGGTTCACCCGGGATTTGCGTACGTGGAAGGCACACACCAGGAGTACCGGTGCCTCTTCTCTGTTGCCGGACGGTCGTAACTCCAAGAAAGCCAAGCGCTTCGGCGCATCGATGAACAGAGAAGAGGCACCGGTATTCCCCTGGGGAGAAGCCGACGAAAACGGGAAGACCGGCCTCTTGACGATGGTTCATCCTACGGAGCCTTTGGCGGGCGTGCAACCACGGATGCCCCGCGTCCGCGCGCGAAAAAGGCCCACCGGCGTAAGGACCGGTGAGCCTGGTGAATTCTGACCGCCGATTCAGCCGTGACCGCCGAGACGTGCTCGAGCGCTCACGGTTCGACGGGTCACCGTTTCGCCGGGGACGGCTCGCCCGACTCCTTCTTCTTCTCGACGCCGGCCAGTTGGGCCAGCGTCTCGGGGATCTCGATGCCGCCGATGTCCTTCATCACTTGGAGCATCGGGGGGAGCGTGCGCGACATCTCGTGGAGCCAATTGGCCGTGCTCGAGGTGCCGTTCTTGCCGTTGCCTCCTTCCCAGACGACGATCTTGTCGAACTTGATGTTCGAGATCGCCTGGGCCGAGGCGTTCACCAGGTCGTCGAAGTGCTCCAGCATCATCATCTGGAAGGCCTCTTGGGCGCCGCCGCAGGCGTCGATGATCGCCTGCAAGCCCGCGCCCTTCTTGGCCAGGATTTCATACTGTCCGCGGGCTTCGGCTTCGAGCTTGGCGAAGATGGCCGACGCCTCGCCTTCGGCCTCGATGCGACGCTTCTCCTTCTCGGCCTCGGCGTCGACCACGATCCTCGCCTTTTCCGCCTTGGCAGGGGCTTCCAACTCGGCCCGACGCTTCGCCTCGACCTCCTGGCCTTCGGCCAAAGCCGCCTTGGCCATGGCCAGGCTCTCGGCCTCGAGCACGGCGGCCCTGGCGATGCGGGCCTGCGTTTCGCCCAATTGGTACGCTTCGGCCTCCCTGACCTTCAAGGTGGCCCTCGAAGCGGCAACGGCGGCCGCGGCCTCGTTCTCGCCTTCGATCGCCCGGGCGTCGGCGTCGGCCACGCGGATACGCTTCTCGCGGTCGGCATGGGCGACCTGGGCTTCCCGCTCGAAATTGGCCGTCTGCTCGCCGACCACCTGCTCCTTGTCCATCTCGGCCACGCGGATCGCCCGGTCGCGCTCGGCCTCGCGGGTGCCGATCGTTTGGACCTTTTGGGCGTTGGCCACCTGGATTTCCTTTTCCCGTTCCGCCTCGGCGACGCCGATGGCGCCATGCTTCACCTGCACGGCGACGTCGATCTCGGCCTGCTGGATCGCCTCGCTGGCTGCCTTGCGGCCGATGGCCTCGATGTAGCCCGACTCGTCGGTGATGTTCACGTTGATCAGCACCAGGCCGATCTTCTTCAACTCCCCCTCGAGCGACGCCTGGATGCTTTCCAGGAAGCGGTCGCGGTCACGGTTGATCTCCTCGATCCGCATCGAGGCGATCACCTGGCGGAGCTGTCCGAAGATGATGTCTTCGGCCTGCCGCTTGATTTCCGCGCTGGTGAGGCCCAGAAGGCGGATGGCCGCGTTCTGCATCAGTTCGGGGGTGGTGCCGATGGCGACCGTGAACACGCTGGGCACGTTCACGCGGATGTTCTCGATCGACAGCGCCCCGCGGAGCGGGATCTCGATCTGCATCGGCTCCAGGGTCAGCCAGCCGTAGTCCTGGATGAGCGGCACCACCAGTTTCGCGCCACCGTGGATGCAGCTTGCGGGGTTGTCGCCGCCCGCCTTACCGTAGACCACCAACACGCGGTTACTGGGGCAGCGCTTGTACTGCTTCATCACCACCGCGAGGGCGATGACGAGGAAGGCCGCAATGGTCAGAACGATCACGCCCACCAAAAGCGGCAGCGAATCGAGCGATTCGAGGGCGGCAGCCAGGGGTATGGTAAACATCGTCACTCCTCCGTTTCTGGGACGGGTTCAACTTCCAGGGTATCTGAGGTGATCACGCCTGTCACAACAACTTTAGCACCCGTAACGAGCCTGTCGCCGGGAGTCATGGCCAAATATTCCATGGTCCGGTTTTGCAGGTTAAGCTGGATCTTCCCGGTTCCAGAGCCATTTCCCGGAATGGGCGTGTACACGGTGCCGGCTTTGCCGACCGCGCCGGCGACGCGCACCGTCCCATCCGCCTGGAGCTTCTGGATGCCCTGGAACAGCCAATAGACCGCATACATGGCCGCTCCGCCCGAAGCCACTGCAGCGACAAGCACCCACAGGGTGGGAAACTCGGCCGCCTGGGCCGTCATGCCTCCCAGGCCGAAGAAGGTGAGGGCCGCGATTATCGTCCTGAACGACAACACCTTGAAAGCGGCGACCGTGTGGGCGTGATCCACCTCGCCGATGTCATCGGCCACGTCCACGTCCACGTCCACGTCGAGGTCCACGTCGAGGTCGTCGGGCACGTCCATGTCCAGGGCCTCACCCCCGAAGCCGATCAACAGCAAGGCGAGCTGGAAGAACAACACGGTCCCGCCGATCACCGCGCAGATTAGAAACAAGGTCCACATGATCTTGCCCTTTCTTGTGGATAAGTCGTTCTCAGGAAAAGGTTTCGGCCCTACCTGCTATTCGCTCCGGCGCGGCGAATCTTGGGGGCGCGGATGCAGAATCCCGGCGGCACTGCCAAGAGAAAGCAAGCCCCTCGAATCCAGCTCACTTACCCGCGATCCTTGTCGGAAAAATCCTCCCAATCGCCGATCGGCTCGGTTATCCCTTGCGACAAGCCGGCTTCGATCGCTTCACTCGCGCGGCGGAACCCCCCAATCGGGTCTGAGCTGGACGGCCTCGATGCGGTGCAAGAGATTGGGTTGGCTGCCCAATCGTACCCCGCTATTTGAGAAATGCAATCCCCCGAAGGCGGCCGTTTGCGGGTATGATGGGTCGGTTTCAACACACCCCATCACGTTGGAGCAAGGAAGCTCATCATGGATTGGATCTCTGAGGAAGTTATTCCGCGGACGGTCCTTACGCCAGCGTCTTTTCCAGCTCGCCGCGGATTTGCTTTTCGATGGCGCCGCGGAAGAGCATGGCGGCGTAGG
>JBDRTC010001171.1:0-2914 GCA_043824335.1 Planctomycetota bacterium
TCGTGGTGCCGCATCTCGGGGAGCTTGGGCACGTGCGGATCGTTGTAGCTCAGCTCGGCGCCGCCGGCCCCGAGCAGCTCCATCAGCACGAACGACGGGCTTTCCCGCGGGTCGTCGACGTCGCGCTTGTAGGCCACGCCCAGCACGCACACCTTGCTCCCTTTGAGCGGCTTTCGCTCTTCGTTCAGCGCGTCCATCACACGGCGAATCACGTACCGGGGCATGCTCGTGTTGATCTCGCCGGCCAGCTCGATGAATCGGGTGGGAATGCCGTGCTTGCGGGCGACCCAACTGAGGTAGAACGGGTCGATGGGGATGCAGTGGCCGCCCAGCCCCGGGCCGGGATAAAAGGCCTGGAACCCGAACGGCTTGGTCTTGGCCGCGTCGATCACCTCCCAGACGTCGATTCCCAGCCGGTCGCAGAGCATTTTCAGCTCGTTGACCATGGCGATGTTCACCGAGCGATAGGTGTTCTCCAGGATCTTGCACGCCTCGGCCACCTCGCAATTGGAGACCGGCACCACGCTCACCACTGCCTGGCTGTAGAGCAGTTGAGCCAAGCGGCAGCTCTGGAGGTCGATCCCACCGACGACTTTCGGGATCCGGTCGGCCGAGAAATCGGGGTTGCCCGGGTCTTCCCGCTCCGGGCTGTACGCCAGGAAGAAGTCTTCGCCCAGGGTCTTGCCGCTGCCGGAAAGGATCGGCAAGAGGACGTCGCGGGTCGTGCCGGGGTAGGTCGTGCTCTCCAGCACAACAAGTTGGCCGGGCCGGAGCACCTCGGCGATCTGTCGGGCGGTCGCCTCGACGTATTGCAAGTCGGGATCGCGGCTCTCGCTCAGCGGCGTGGGCACGCAGATCAACAGGGCGTCCGGCTCGGAAAGCCGTCGTATGTCGGCCGTGGGGATGAACTTTCCGTCCTCGATGCACTCGGCGATCCACGCCGAGGGGATGTGGCCGATGTAGCTCTGCCCGGCCAGCAGCCGGTTCACCTTGACCTGGTCGACGTCGAACCCCATCGTCGAGAAACCGGCGCGGACGAACGCCTGAATGAGCGGCAAGCCCACGTATCCGAGCCCCACGACGCCGACACGGGCCGATTTGTCGCGGATCGTCTGTTCCAGTGAATCGGCTGAAGTCGTCATGCCAAAGGGACTTTCTTTGACGAGGCACTCCGGCACCCCGGAGGGCCGTGGAGGATGGATGGAGTCGCAAGGTCCGTCGAGGCCGAGCTGCGGGCCCCACGCCTTGGGAGCGAAACGGGATGAACGGGGGTCCCGTGCGTTCCCCCAATTCTAGCACACACGGTTGACGGGCCTTTCGTTCGCGAGAAGTTGGTGAAAAACGATCCCCCCCCTTTCTCTTCCTCACTGGACTTTTGCAAAAGTCCAGTTCCTCAGTGCCGGCGGTCGAGACGCCCGGACTTGTTGATCGCGTGCCATAGCCGCAGTCCCAGCGCGACACTGAACCCGGCCCCGATGATCCCCGGCACGGATACCTGCTGGATAAGCGGGATCCACCCGGTCAACGGGAGATCCTCGACCAGGGGAGGCACGTCGAGGCCGATGAGCAACGCGGAGCCGAGGAACAGGGCGCTGGCGAGCATGCCCAGCACGAGGCGATTGACCGACGGCTCCAGCCCCCGGTGGTCGAGGTGGACGTCGAACTTCCCAGTTTGCACCTGTTCGAGAATGTCGACCACGCCCCGGGGAAGGGCCTCGATCATGTGTTCCAGTTGGGCGTAGAAACGCCGCATCTTGCGGATCTTTCGCACGGGCGACAATCGCCGGAGGAGCATCTTCTTGCGGTACGGCTGCATCACCTCCAGCAGGCTGAACCGCGGACTCAAGAGCCGGGACGTTCCCTCCAGGGTCACCAGCACTTTAATCAGCATGGCGATCCTTGCCGGCAAGCTGATCCGATAGCGGCGGATCATCTCGGTCATCTCGTTGAGCGTGCCGCTTAGGTCGAAGTTCTCCAGCGACTGGCCCCCATAGTGGGCGAGAAAATCGGCCACGTCGAGGCTCAATGCCGAGCGGTCCAGCTCCTGTGGGACCGCCCCGACGCGGGTGATGATCGCGGTCAAGTGTTCGGCGTCCTGATTGCCGACCGCCAGGAGCATCTCCTCGATGTCTTCGTGCAACCGCTCGTCGATCCGGCCCACCATCCCGAAGTCGAGCAGCCCGATCACGTTTCCGTCGATCAGCACGATGTTGCCCGGGTGGGGGTCGGCGTGGTAGAAGCTGTTACCGAAGATCATTTCGAGGTAAAGGTTGGCGCCGCGGCGAGCCACCTCGGCCAGGTCGAATCCCATGGAGTTCAGTCGCTCGGTCTCGGCCAGCTTGACTCCCTCGACCAGTTCCATCACCAGCACGCGACTCGTGCAAAACTCGGGGTACGCCCGCGGGATGTGGACCGTGGGATCGCCGGCAAAATCGCGGGCGAACAGCTCCATATGCCGCTCCTCGCGGAGGAAATCGAGCTCCCGCTGAAGCACGCGGCGAAACTCCGAGACGATCGCACGCGGGCGGTAATTCTGAAACTCCGGGATCCGTTCCGACACCTGGGCCAGGCCGGAAAGGATGTCCAGGTCCACACGCACCTTCCGGTCGATGTCGGTGTGTTGAACCTTGACCGCCACGGCCTTGCCGCCGGACAGCCGGGCCCGGTGCACCTGGCCGATCGACGCGGAGGCCAGCGGCGCTTCCTCGAACTCCTCGAACAGCTCTTCCAGCGGCCGTCCGAGCTCCGACTCGATGGTCGCCCGAACCGTCTCGGGCGGATCACACGGCACGTTCGCCTGGAGATGCCGGAACTCCTCGGCCAGATCGACGCCGATCAAGTCGGGCCGGGTGCTGAGCACCTGGCCGAGCTTGATGAACGTGGGCCCCAACTCGCCCAGGGCGAGCCGCAGCCG
>JBDRTC010001172.1:0-11916 GCA_043824335.1 Planctomycetota bacterium
GGTTTCCTTCTTGCGGTTTGGGAGGGGGGCAGTCCGATTTTCCCTGCGGGAAAACTGGGACAGTCCCCGGGCTATTCGCCGGCCGCCCATCAGTTCTGCTTTCCGGCGAGTCTTTTCGACAGCTTGTGCCAGGCATCGATGGATCGCTTCAAGTTCTCGTGCTTGTCGCCGGGGACGGCGTAACACTGAAGCCCGACGGGCCCGGTGTAGCCCAGGTCCTTGAGGGTCTTGAGGAAGCCGTAGACGTCGAACGACCCGCGGTCCAGGGGCTGGATGAGGCGACCCCAGTCGTCGGCGTGATCGGCGCCGTTGATCGTCACCAGGAACAAGCGCGGCAGGGCCAGCTCCATCAGCCGTTTCATGCTCGAGGGCTCGTCGAGCTTCAGCCAATGGCACAGGTTAAAAGTGACGCCCACGTTGGGGCGATCGACCTTGTCGGCCACGCGCACCGCGTCTTCCACCCGCTGAACGTAAAACCACGTGTGCGGATAAAGGGCCACGCGGAGGCCCGACTGCTCGCACATCTCGGCCACCTCCCGCACGAGCGCCACGGCCTCGGGGTCGCCGTCGGGCGACGACGGCTTGAACCGGCTCGAGCGGATATAGAGCCAGATGAACGTGTCGCGGCCTTTCAACTGCTTGATCGCCTCGGGCAGCTTTGGATCGTACTTGGGCTTGTCCGGGTCGAGGTTCGCGCCCACGTAGAGGGCGAACATCTTCAGGCCGTGCTCATCGAGCGCCTGGAGCATCTCGGGGATGCCGCTTTCACCGCTCGGGCCGATTCCCGCATAGCCCAACTCCTTGAGCACCCGGGCTTGGTCCTTGGGCGTTGCGTATTTCTCGCACTGGGCGCAGTTGACGAGGGCAAAAAATGGATTGGCCCATCCCCTGTCCGAGGCTTCCTCGGCCCGAGCCGGCACGGCGGCGACGAGGACGGACAAACAGACAAAGAACAGCACAACCGTACGGACCATTTTTCTTCGGATTCTCATGGCGTGTTTCCCAATGGAGTTCCCGATCCCAAGCCACTCGCGGCTTCGCAAGCAAGAAAACAAAATCACGAAGTCGGCGGCGCGTAAATCGGCTTCTGGATCAGCCCATTCGCGGCGTCGTTGTGAAGAAATTGCTCGGCCTCGGGGTCCCAGCGGAGCTTCTGGCCGAGGTAGGCGGCGATGTGCCCCAAATGGCACAGCGAGGTGGTGCGGTGGCCGACCTCGGCGTCTTCGAGGGTTTGCTCGCGGGTCTTCACGCAGTCGATGAAATCGGCCTTCTCGCTTTTCAGGCGGAAGTGGATTTCGTCGGGCCCGATCTTCGATTCCAGCACCGACTCGGGCTCGGCCGTAATCCCGCCCCGGCCGAAATTCGCCCGAATCCAGCCCTCGCTCCCCTCGAACCGCACGTAGGGGCTTTCCGTCTTGTAGATCATGCGGACGCCGTTGGCGAACCGGTACTGGACCTCGAACGTTTTGAGCACGTTCCAGAGGCCGTCGCCCGTCGGATAAACGCCGTGGCCTTCCACTTCCACGGGCCCGGTGCGATCGGTGTTGTTGCCCCACTGGGCGACGTCGCACAAGTGGGCCCCCCAGTTGGTGATCATCCCGTCGCAATAGTAGAGCACCCGCATCCACCCCGGGCGGCCATAGCCCTTGGGCGGATGGACCCGATTCTCGGTGTACGGCGTCCGGGGGGCCGGGCCCTGCCAGTTTTCATAGTCCAGGTCCTCGGGGATGGGCATCTCCGGGCAAGGCGGACAGGCAACGTTATCGCCCGCCGGCACGCCCACGCGAATCGTGTGCAGCTCGCCGATCCGCCCGTTCCGCACCAGCTCGCACGCCCGGTGGAACACTTCGATCGAGCGGAACTCGCTGTCGACGCGAAACACGCGTTTGTGCTTGGCGACCGCATCGCTGAGCTTCCGCCCTTCGGCGATGGTTCGGGTGATCGGCTTTTCGCAGCAGACGTCCTTGCCGGCCTCGACCGCGGCAAGCGACATGGGCACGTGCCAATGGTCGGGCGTGGAGACCATCACGGCGTCGACGTCGTCGCGGGCCAGCACCTCTCGAAAATCGCCGTAGGCCGCGCAGCCCTTGTACGCGCCCGAGGGCTTCCCCGCGGCGTAATGCTTTTCGACCGTGTTTTGGGCGTTCTTGAGGCGCCAGGCGTCGACCTCACAGACGGCCACCACCTGCGTATCGGGCGAATTGAGGAAGGACTTGAGATTGTAGGCGACCGTCTGCCGTCCCACGCCGATCATGCCCACGCCGATCCGCTCGCTCGGCGCCGTTTGACCGTCGGCCCCCAAAGCCGAGCCCGGCACGACGTACGGTGCGGCAAGGCCGACACCTGCGCCGGCCGCGGCTTGCCCGAGGAAACGTCGTCGCGTAATCGTTCGCCTGCCTGCCATCGTGGAACCTCCCCATCGAGATACGCCCGGCCCCTGATCGTCTGAGGATGATCTTGCGCTCTGGGGTGGGCGATGTCAAGCAATCGGCAAAGAACTGAGACCCTTTCCGCACACCCGGAATCATCCGGCAGCGTCATTCCTGTCGTTTAGCCGCCGACGGCACGTCGGCGAGGCTTCAGGCCGAAAAGTCTTCTCCGGCCAGCCGAATCGCCTGGATATCGGGGGAGCAGGGGCGGCATTCGTGGACGTGCCCTGCGGCTTCGTCGAGGTCCCATTGCTCGACCCAGTGCAGGTAGGCCACCACCACACTCGGCGAGCGCCCCATGCCCGCGGTGCAATGGCAATAGACCGTTTGACCGTCGTCGATCAGTTCGCCGAGCGCTCGAACGCACTCCGGGAGGTGCGCTTGGAGATCCTCCCCGTCGAAATCCCTCACGGGGACACGGCGAAGCTCGATGCCCGATCGGCGATAGTGCTCTTGGATCGTGGCCCAAGGGATGTTCAAATCGTCGATGTCCTCGTCGGTGTGCAGGTTAAGGACGGCGGTGATCTTGAAATCCCGCTTCAGCCGATCGATGTCCCTGGTGTCCTCGGGATAAGAGCCGACGACGACTTGGGGAAGAACCTGATCTGCGTTCATGCTGAGTTAGGCCGGGATGCGGAATCGCTGCTGTCTGGCGGCCGTCCGGGGGCCCAGATGGTTTAACGGATTATACACGACTTCAGCCCCGATCCCACGGAAAACCGCGTCGAAATCTTGTATTTCGGCGAGCTTTCGGCTACCTTGGCTCCGTCGGGCTGCTCAGGCTCGGTCAAGTTGACTTTGCCCGGCAGGATCGGACAAGAAGGAAGTTTTTCCAGAAGCTGGACATAAACCGAGAGAAGAAGGAAGCGCCATCATGCTAAAGATGTGGAAGCGAACCTGCCTGCTCGTCTGGACCGGCTGCCTGGCCGGGACGTTGGTCACCAGCGCTTACGGCGAGGAGCCCCTCTCGGTTCTGGAATACCTGGGTGGGCGGGCCAGCAGGATGGCGGTGGAGTTACCCGACGTCCCCGACGACGCGGCCGGTTGGGAACAACGCAGCACTCAGATCCGCCAGGATCTTGCCCGCCTCCTTGGTCTCCCCGAACGCGAGCCGATGAAGGCCGCCGTGACCGACCGCAAAGAGCACGACGATCTGGTGATCGAGGACGTGATGTACCTCTGGGCCGAGCGGGCCTACGTTTCCGCGAACGTGGTTCGCCGCAAGGACGCCGAGGGCCGCCGGCCCGGGCTCGTGGTGCCGCCGGGATGGCTGGGCCATTACACGCAGCCGTGCTACAAGAGCTTCGTCTTCCACATGGCCGACCTGGGATACGTGGTGCTGTTCATCGACGATCCCCACGTGGGCCAGCGGCAGTCGCCCTACGCGGGCCTCTATGCCGTGGCCTCCGCCGCCGGAACCCAGGTGATGGGGATTCAGGTTTTCGACACGCTTCGCGGGCTCGACTACATGCTCACCCGCGCGGACGTCGATCCCGGGCGGATCGGCGTGGTCGGGTTGTGCCAGGGCTCGGAGCAGACCTGGCTGGCCGGGGCGCTGGAAGACCGGTTCCAGTTCGCCGTGCCCGTGTGTGGAACCACGACCTACGAAGGCTGGGCCCGAATGCCGGCCTTTGAGGGCGTGTCGCTTTCGGATCCTTCGCCCTACGTGGGCGACGTCCTCCGCTTTACCGACTGGGACCGGATCGATGCCTGCATCGCCCCGCGGCCCGTGCTCGTGGTGAGCAACTCCGGCGACAACTGGTGGCCCGTGGCCGGCTACGACAAGGTGATCGAGACGATGACCAAGGTGTACGGCCTCTGCGGTGCCGGCGACCGGTTCCGCCATGTGCGCGACCTCCGCTCGCACGACATGACGCCCTACATCCCGGAGATCGCGCCGTGGATCGAGGATCAGGTGGAGTCGCTTTCAGCGTCCGAGGCCTCGCCCCTTCCCTGCGGCGAGCCTGAAGAGCCCGACTTCAAGATGCTGCGCTACTTCCAGCGGCGGATCGCCGCCCGGGCGGAGTCGTTCCCCACGGAGTTCGACGCGAAATCTGACTGGGAAGCTTATCGCGAGGCGATCGAAAAATGGCTCCGCGACGCCTGTGATCTGGCGAGTATGCATCCGGCCGGTGACAAAGTGGTTGAGGTGACGGAGACGGAGGGAGTGGTGGTCGAAAGACTCGCTCTCGGTCTGGACGCCGACTTGAGTTGTCCCGCGATTCTGGTCCGTCCGTCCGGCCCGGCCCAAGGGAAACGGCCCTCGTTGATCCTCTCGCACTCGAGTGGGCAGTGCATCGGCAGTTCGGAGATCGTGGAAGCCGCCCATCGGCTGGCGGCTCGCGGCTACTGGGTGATCGTGCCCGAGCACGCCTCGTTGAACTCGGCGAGCCTTCAGCCCGCCGAGGGCCGTGGACTGGTCAGCTTCTACGGCGTGGCCGACACGGTCGGCCTTCCTCCGCTGGCGCTTCGCGTGGCCGACGACCTGGCGGCATTCCGACATCTTGCCGGACGGCCGGAAATCGACGCGGACCGGATCGTGGTGGCCGGCCTGGGCGCGGGAGCGATCGATGCCTGCCTGGCCTCCGTGTTGGAAGGCCGCATCGCGGGGGCCGCATGCGTCGACGTGACCACGACCCGCGACTGGGCGGAAAACGTCGCGCCCGAAACGCTCAACTTCACCCGCGTCATGCCCTACCTGCCGTCGATGCTCACCCGGACCGACCTGGACTACTACTTCGCGGCCCTCGCCCCCCGGCCGCTCTTGGTCGCCCGGCTCATCGACGGCTGGCCCGAGTCGGGCTTCGAGCAGGTCGCGGCGACGACTTCCCTGGTGTACGGGCTGTGCGGAAGTGGGGAGTCGCTCATGCTCGTCGGCCCCCGGGGCCTCACGGAAGAGCAGGAGAACA
Source organism: Planctomycetota bacterium (assembly GCA_043824335.1). Lineage (GTDB taxonomy): Bacteria > Planctomycetota > Planctomycetia > Pirellulales > Thermoguttaceae > JBDRTC01. Next base: position 5,339 of record JBDRTC010001172.1, read on the forward strand.
AAGCGCCGGAAGGCGTCCAAAAACAGTTGATCGCCGCGACCCGGGCCTTGATGCCCGAGCCCCCAACACCCGGACTCGTGGGCACCACCGAGCGCCTCAAATCCCGGCAAGTGGTCGATAGCGCCGCGGGCATCGTCTGGGTGGTAAGCGAGATGTCGGGCTTCGACCAGGCGCTGGTCGACGGCGGTTACCGGCTCGACACCTGGAGCTTCTTTAACGACAACGGGCCGGCGCAGCAGGATCGGGTCGTTACCCCCCTGATCTTCAAGAAAGAAGGCGACCGCTACGAGCTGACCGGCGTCGGCGCCACCCGAACGAACACCGGCGCCGGCCTCCAGACTTCTCCTTTCGAAGCCGTCGAGGGGAGCAACGAGGTCGCCGCCGGATACTACTTCGGCTGGCACACGGGCGACCCGAGCGGCCAGCAGAATGCCGGTGTGGTGGAGTTCAACGACGGGCCCCGGGATCGCATGACCATCCTCACTGTCGACGGCGGTCTTTCCAATCAGAAGATCGCCGTGGGGAACACGTACCGCGAGCAATCGCACTACCCACGGGCCTACAGCATCCGGGCGATCTCCAAGCGGGAGTAGTGCCTCGTGACATCTCAACACCCACGGTGGCTGGCGGCTACCTACCTCTTCGCCTTTGATGTCTGAAGATTCATTCACCCAAAATGCTTCTGGTCACTCTTGAACGGAGGGTCTAGATAGACCAAGTCAACAGATTCGTCGGGAATATGGTCCCGCAGAATCTCCAGGTTATCCCCGTAGTACAGTGCGTTTTTCACGGCGTGTTCCCCACTCTTGACAATGTGAAGAACATCGGTATACATTCCTGGGTGAGTTCGTCAACACCTACCTCGGGGGCTACAAAATGACAGCTAAGGAATTGGAACAGGTCTTGATTGAAACCGTTAAACTGGAGCTTGAACTTGAGAAGCTCAAAATGGAATGGATAAAGGAAAAGGAACGTCTCGGTTCCGTCTACAAGTTGGAACTGCTTCAGTATGTCATGTCGTTAGCCATGATTGTAGGCCTTCTCCTTACCGGATATGGAGTTTTGGAGGTCATGAAGCATGTGGGCGGAGCAGTGCCGCATGTTTGCATGCTCTTGGGACCCCTTCTCTTCGTCGGCTGGATAGTGTTCCTCCTATCTAGTGGGGGCCACCGCTCCAGAATCGCAGAATACAACCGGGCGGCACAGAGTTACGAGTACCGATATCAAAACCTTCTCCAGGATATTGAGGCCAGCAAAGCAAAGGGGAACGCAAGAGAGGAAAACGACCGGCCTGCGGATTGACGAATCCGGGGCACCGCCTCGCTTTGCCCCAGGCACCCGACCGCCAGGCACGCGACCGCCAGGATCGAATGACACGAGGTGCTAGAGAACCTCGGTTACCCCCGGGATCGCGCACGGGTATTGGCCGTCGGGACCGGGGAGCACGGGTGGATCCGCGTCCCAGGCGTAGCTCTCGGGGGCCAGAACGCGGTTCGAGCTGAGCGCGTCATCCCAGGTGATCTGCTGCCCGCTGTGGGTGGCCATGCGGCCGAGGATGGCCAACATGGTGCTCCGGGCCATCGAGAGGCTGTCGTTGATCGGCTCGCCCGAGCGGATTCCCTCGAACATCTCCTCGAACGTTGTCAGCTCCGGATGCCCCGCATCCTTCGGGGCCGTCCAGCTCGTTTCTCCCTCGATGATGTAACTACCCCATCCGCTACGACCGGGATGAAGCCGTCATCGACCGTCACCTGCTCGCCTGCCCGCTTCTTCAACTGCGCTCGCGCGTTCTCCATCCGGTCCCGGAAGGCATCGGCCAGGGCGGTCAGTCTCGCATTGGGGGCAACCTCAAGCGCGCTGACGACCGCCCCTGCGCCGCGGCCGCCGCATCCGATCAGACCGATCTTCAACCGATCGCTTCCGGCCGCGTGGGCCGAGCGACCGATGGCGAGACTGCCGGCCAGGGCGGCCCCGGCCAGGGCGCCGGACTGAGTTAGGAATTCCCGGCGCAACGATCGACCGCTGGTCCTCAGTTTGCGTGGTTCCGACATCACCAACTCCTTTCGTCTGAACTGGGTCTGTCAAATCGGAAACGACGGGTGCCATGCTCTCGCGCAGCGTGAGCATGCCCACGCAAGCGAGGGCATGCCACCCGGAATCACCGTGTCAAGCAAGTCTTGACAGACCACTAGTCCCTCACCCGCTTGATCCGGATGTTCCGGTACCAGACGGGCCGGCCGTGGTCTTGCAGGCCGACGTGGCCTTCGCGGGCGAAGTCCGCAAGCGCCGTGTGGAACTTGTTGGGCGTGCCGTCGGGGTTCTTGCGGGGCTCGGTCCAGCGGTCGAGGTCCATCTTTAGGACCTGCTCGCCGTTGAGCACCACGGTGATTAAGTTGCCCTTGCAGGTGATCCGATACCGGTTCCACTCGCCCGGCTTCTTGACCGCGTTCTTCGTGGGGGCGAGGCAATCGTAGATCGCCCCGGCGGTGCCGCCGCGGGTGATCTCTTTTCTGCCGTGGGAGTTGCTCACCTGGACTTCGATGCCCGTGTAGACCGGGTCCGTCAGGTCCGAGGTCCGCAGGAAGACGCCGCTGTTGGCGTACCCGTCCGAGGTCTTGAATTCCAGCTCGAGGACGAAGTCGGCATAGGTTTCCTTGGTCCAGAGGTAGTCGGCGTTGTAGAGGCCGCCGTCCATCTCGCGTTTCAACTTGATGACGCCGTCCTCGACGGTCCAGGAGCGGCTGGGGCCCATGGTCCAGGCGGTGAGGTCTCGGCCGTCGAAGAGCGAGACGAACCCTTCGTCCTCTGCGGCCGAAAGAGAAAACGGGAGCAGAAATACCGACAAAATCACCGCGAAGCGTGCCGCTTTCATCACGGGTGTTCCTTGGTACGGCCTTTTTTCGAGCGTTACGGCTGGCGCCACGGGGTCCAGGAAGGGTAGGTGTCTTCCTGGAGCAGCCTGTGTTCGCCGCGGGGGCGTGGCGCGAAGCCTTCGTTGTAGAAGACGTAGAGCCCGCTCTTGCCGGCGATCACGACGTCGTTGTCGCCGTCTTTGTCCATGTCGGCGATGTTCAGCTTCATGCCGACGGCCACGGCGCCGTTGGGCGGCGGGTTCACGTTCTTCCGGCCCGGGTACCAGGGCAGGTGGTTGAAGGAAAGCACGTGCCGCTGGAACTTGCCGCCCTGGATGTCGTACCAGAAGGCGAAGAGCGGTTCGTAGCAGCTCGTGTCGCGTCCGTTGTGGGCAAACAGCCGCTTGCCGGTGACCAGGTCGGGCTTCCCGTCGCCGTTCAAGTCGCCCAGGGCCATCGTGTGGTACTGCCCGAAGTCGGTCTCGGCCCAATGTTGCTTGAAGGTTCGCTTGCCGCCCGGCCCCACGCCCTGCTCCAGCCAGGCCAGCCCGTAGTGGTGAGCGGCGCCCACGATAATGTCGCTGAGCCCGTCCTCGTTGACGTCGTGAACCAGCATCGGGTGCGAAGCCGCGGTACGGCCGTTGGGGTTGTCGAGCGGGTGGAAGGTGTAGTCGGCGTGGAAGGTCCACTCCCCGCCGGCCGGCGTGGGAGGTCCTTCGTACCAGCCGACGGGCGTGACGACGTCGGTTCGGCCGTCGCCGTTAATGTCGCCCAATCCGTTCCCGTGATACTCGCCCTCGGTGCCGATCACGTGCTCCACAAGCCACGGCTCGCGGTCGATCGACTCGAACCAGGTCATCGCCTGGCCGTCCACCGGGGCCCAGTGGTTGGCGAGGACGTCGTCGTCGCCGTCGCCGTCGATGTCGCCGTGGATGACGCCTTCCATGTTCTTGGCCGAGTGGAACCGGGTGGCCTTCCAGCGGGCGCCGGTCCTCCCGGGGTTTTCGTACCAGAAGGCGCCTTTCATCCGCATCCAGCCCGAGCTGACCACGTCGGGCCGCCCGTCGCGGTTGACGTCCATGGCGAACTCGCTGTTGTCGTCGGTCTCGGGACCGTTGGTCGAGGCGCCCTCGCGGAAGTCTTCGTGCTTGGTCCAATCCGGGGCCTCGTACCAGTTACGGCCGGCGGCGATGTCGAGGTCTCCGTCGCCGTCGACGTCCAGCACCGAAGCGCACTCGCTGAACGGGCCGAACCAGTAGCTGTGGTTGGCCGGATCGTGGGGCGGCCCGTCGATCTTCACGGGCACAAAGATCGGCTCGCCCGCCAACGATAGAATCGGAGCCAGCACCGAAAGGGCCGTGAACAGACAGGTCGAGCTTCTCATGGCGCAATTCCTCTCGATTCTCGGAGCCGAGGCTCTGTCGGAAAACGGGTCCACTTGTTACTGCCAGGGTGGCATGCCCTCGCGAAGCGTGGGCATGTGCCCACCAAACATGGCGACGCAAGCGACGCCATGCCACCCGGAAACAGGGCTCTCCAACAAAGCTTGGCGGGTGCGACTTCAGTCTGGACCGCATGAATGCGGTCACTCCAAACCCGTCCAACGAAGATTGGCAGAGCAGTAGCTGCGAGTCTAGGAGCCCGGTGGGAGCGTGTCAACAATTAGACGCAACGGCCGCGGGCTCGCGAAACGGCGCCTCGGAACGATTGCCGCGGACGGATACCCGACCGGTCGGCGCAAGTTTCGGTCGGGACGCCCTTTATGGAGGGAAGATCCGGTGGACCAGGCCCTGCCCCATGTGCTACCATGAAGGGTCGACACCGCGAGATCGCAAAGAAACGAGGAATGCCATCCATGACAGCGAGCCGGCCAGTTCGAGGCGCGATTTGCGCGTTGGTCGTTGTGTTGCCTTGGTGTCTTGGCCCCGTGATGGCCGCGGAGCCGAACATCGCGCCGCCCAAGCGAGGGCCCCGCGTGGATCAAGCCGGGCTTGAGTCTCTTCGGCTGGCGATTGAAGACCTGGTCGAGACGTTCGGATCGACGTATCCGCGCGGCCGGCAATACCTGGCGCAACTGGAGGCGTTGGAAGCAACCGCCGGCTCGGGCAATGCGTCGGTCGACGCGAAGCTCTTCCCGCTAATGAAAGAGGCCCTGCTCGACAACCCGCTCCTGGACTTCGACGAGCTGATCCTGCTTAAGCGCAAGCGGGGGCAACTCGGCCTGCCGACCAACCATCAGTGCAACGCCTGCCTGGACCACGCCGGCTACGACAACGAGATCGCCGTCTTCTCGCCGGTCCGTCCCGGCGGGAAGCTCAAAACCCTCTTCCGGCCGAGGGAGGACTTCTACGTCGGCGAGATCGATCTGGATTTCGACGCCGAGCGTCTCCTTTTCGCGATGCCCAACGGGCGGACGTGGGAAATCCACGAGATCCGCACCGACGGCTCCGGGCTCCGGCAGGTGTCGCGGGAGGAGGAAAGCGTCGACAATTTCGACGCCTGTTACCTACCCGACGGACGAATCGTCTTCGCCTCGACCGCCTCCTTTACCGCCGTCCCCTGCTGGCACGGGAAGGAGCGGGCGTGCTGCCTTTACCTGATGAACGCCGACGGGAGCGGCGTGCGCCAGCTCTGCTACGACCAGGACCTCGACCTCCATCCCTCCGTGCTCCCCACCGGGCAGGTGATCTTCAGCCGGTGGGATTACACGGGCCTGATGCACATCTACCCGAGGCCCTTGATGGCCATGAACCCCGACGGCACGTTGCAGCGGGCCGTTTACGGGAGCAACTCCTATTATCCCAACTCGCTCTATTTTCCGCGGGGAATTCCCGGGGCGCCCAACAAGCTGGTGGCCGTCCTTTCCGGCTACCACGGGGTGCACCGGATGGGCGAGCTGGTGGTTCTCGACACGACGCAAGGATGGCACGAGGCCGACGGGATCGTTCAGCGGATCGCCCACCGAGGCGAGCCGGCCGTGCCGGTCGTGCGCGACGTGCTGGTGGACGACTCCTGGCCCAAATTCCTTCACCCCTATCCGCTCGGCGAGAAGCACTTCCTCGTCGCCGCCCAACTCGACAAGAAGTCGAACTGGGGTATCTACCTGGTCGACACGTTCGACAACATGGTGCCGCTTGCGCGGGACGGGAAGTTCGACTTCTTCGAGCCCATCCCCCTCAGGGGGACGCCGCGACCTCCGCAGATCGCCGAGCGGGTCGATCTCGACCGGGACGACGCGGTCGTCTACCTGCACGACGTGTACGCCGGTCCCGGCTTGGAAGGCGTGCCCCACGGCGCGGTGAAGCGGCTCCGCCTGGTGGCCTATCATTACGGTTACCCTGGGATGGCCGGCCCCGACAAGATCGGCCGCGCCGGACCGTGGGAAGCCATGCGAATCCTGGGAACCGTGCCCGTCTACGACGACGGATCGGCCGCCTTCCGCGTTCCGGCCAACACGCCGATTTGTGTTCAGACGCTCGACGGGGAAGGGAAGGCCCTCGGGCTGATGCGAAGCTGGTACACGGCCATGCCGGGCGAGACGGCCTCCTGCGTCGGCTGCCACGAGCAGCCCAAGGACGCGCCGATCACCCGGTTCGAGTCGGCCGCCACCCGGGTGCCCGTGCCAATCGAACCCTGGTACGGCCCGGCCCGGGGCTTCGACTTCGAGCGCGAGGTGCAGCCGGTGTTGGACGAGTACTGCGTCGGCTGTCACGACGGCCGGCCCCG
>JBDRTC010001173.1:0-9890 GCA_043824335.1 Planctomycetota bacterium
CTTCGCTACCGGATGGAGACCTGGCGGCCCGACGCGATCCTGTACGTGGTCGGCCAGCCCCAGAGCCTCCATTTTCAGCAGCTTTTTGCCGCGGCCCGGCTCATGGGCCACGACCGCGTCCAACTCGATCACGTCAGCTTCGGGAGCGTGCTGGGCGAGGACGGGCGCCCCTTCCGCACCCGCGCCGGCGACACGGTCGACCTGGAGAGTCTCCTGGACGAGGCGGTTCGCCGCGCGGCGGAAATCGTCGCCTCAAACGACGACGCCAAGCCCGGCGGACCCGAGCTTTCGGCCGATTCTCGCGCCCGGGTGGCCGAGACCGTGGGCGTCGGGGCGCTCAAGTACGCCGACCTCTCGCAGAACCGCACCAGCGACTACGTGTTCAGCTACGACAAGATGCTCGCCATGAACGGCAACACGGGCACCTACATGCAGTACGCCTACGCCCGGGTGAGGAGCATCTTCGCCAGGGGGGGCGTCGACGTGGACTCGCTGCGGGCTTCCGGCACGCCCATTCTCCTGGATTCGCCCGCCGAGCGGGCCCTGGGGCTGGAGCTGCTCCGCTTCGGCGAGGCGCTCGACCTGGTCGTGGCCGACTATCGTCCCAACCAGTTGACCGGCTACCTGTTCGACCTGGCCAACCGCTACTCCAGCTTCTACGAGCAGTGCCCGGTGCTCAAGGCCGAGAGCGAAGCGGTGCGCAACAGCCGCCTCCTGCTCTGCGACCTGACCGCCCGAACCCTCCGCAAGGGGTTGAAGCTGTTGGGAATCAAGGTGGTCGATAAGATGTAGCGGCCAGGGTCAGAGGTCCGTTTTGTAGGTTATGCTTCAGCATATCGCCGGGCAGTGCCAGGAGTACGCACTGTACGATATGCTGAAGCATAACCTACGCAGCTGAAGCATAACCTACGCAGCTGCCGGCCACTCTCCGCGCTCCCGTCAAAACCGCACCAGCAGCTCCTCAAGCGGCCGCTTGGGGACGTGGTGGACGTCGTCCGAGTCGCGCCAGTAGGGGGTTTCGTCGGGGCGTTGGTCGAACTCGAGGACGACTTTTTCTTGGGGTCTCCCCAGGGCCAGGACGAGAAGGATCTCAAAGTGCTCCGGGATCTTGAGCGTGTCGCGGAGCCCCTCGCGGTCGATCGAGCCGATCATGCAGCCGCCCAGTCCCTGTTCGGCCGCCCCGAGGAGCATGCTCTGGGCGACGATCCCGTCATCGGAGAAGAAGTTCTTGGTGATCCGCGTGTCGCCCAGGATGACGACGTAGCCGGCCGGCCGCTCCCCTTCGGCCGGTCCCGGCCATTCGGTCAACGCGGCGGCCCAGCGGAGATGCTGAAAAATCTCCGCGTTCCGCTCCGGCTCCCAGGAGATCACGTATTTCAGCGGCTGCCGGTTCGCGGCCGACGGACACAGCCGGGTCAGTTCCACCAGCCCGACAAGCGTCTTCTCATCCAGCGGCCGGTCCTGGTGAAAACGGCGATAACTGCGGTTCGCGGCCAGTAGCTCTTTGAGCGTCATAGGAATGCTCCTTAAGCGAGGAGGTATTGGGTGGCATGCCCTCGCGGAGCGTGGGCATGTCGGACCAAAGACATGGCGACGCAAGCGACGCCATGCCATCCGGCCGTCTCGGTAGTTTTTGGGTTCGGGAGGGGGACAGTCCCATTTTGCCTGCGGGAAAATCGGGACAGTCCCCGAGTTATTCTCCCGCCGCCTACTTCTTTGCCGCGAGCGCGGCCTGGGCGGCGGCCAGCCGGGCGATGGGGATGCGGTAGGGCGAACAGCTTACGTAGTTCAGGCCCGCCTTGAAGCAGAACTCGACGCTGGGCGGGTCGCCGCCCTGCTCGCCGCAGATGCCGATCTTCAGCTCCGGCCGGGTCGCGCGGCCTTTCTCGACCGCCATCTCGACCAACTGGCCGATGCCCTCCTGGTCGATCGTCTGGAACGGGTCGGCCGGGAGGATGCCCTTGTCGAGGTAGTCCTGGAGGAAGCCGCCGATGTCGTCGCGCGAGAAGCCGAAGCCCATCTGCGTCAGGTCGTTGGTTCCGAAGGAGAAGAAGTCCGCCGACTCGGCCATCTTGTCGGCCATGAGGCAGGCCCGGGGGATCTCGATCATCGTGCCATAGAGGCAGTCGACCGAAACGCCGGCCGCGGCTTCGACCTCCTTCTTCACCCGGTCGTAGATCGGCCTGACGAAGTCGAGCTCCTTGACCGAGCAGGTGACCGGGACCATGACCTCGGGGTGCGGGTCCTTGCCCTCGGCCTTCAGCTCCGCGGCCCCCTCGAAGATCGCCCGGATTTGCATCTCGGTGAGGTACGGAAAGGTGATGCCGAGCCGGACGCCGCGGTGGCCCATCATCGGGTTGACTTCGTGCAGGTCGGCGCCGCGCTTGACGACTTCCTCGACGCCTACGCCGAGCGCCTTGGCCAGCTCGGCCTGGGCCGCCTCGTTCTGCGGCACGAATTCGTGCAACGGCGGGTCTAGCAGGCGGACCGTCACGGGCAGGCCGTCCATCGCTTCGAGCGTGGCCTTGATATCGCGCTTGACGAAGGGGGCCAGCTCGTCGATGGCCGCGTTTCGCTCCCGGTCGCTTCCGGCGTGAATCATCTTCCGCAGCACGAAGAGCGGCTCCTCGCTCCCGACGCCGTAAAACATGTGCTCGGTTCTAAACAGGCCAATGCCCTCGGCGCCGTAGCCGCGGGCGACCCGGGCGTCTTCGGGCGTGTCGGCATTGGTGCGAACGCCCAGAGTGCGGTACTGGTCGGCGATTTTCATGAACTGCTGGAACCGGGGGTTCTCCGTGGCGTCGATCATGGCCAGGGCGCCTTCGTAGCCGCGTCCCTTGGTTCCGTTCAGGGTGATTACGTCGCCCTCGTTGAGCGTCTTGCCGGCGACGGTCATCGTCTTGGCGGCCATGTTGAGCTTGATGGCGCCGGCGCCGACGATGCAGCATTTGCCCCATCCGCGGGCGACCAGGGCGGCGTGGCTGGTCATTCCGCCGCGGGCGGTGAGGATGCCGCCGGCGGCCCGCATGCCCTCGACGTCTTCCGGGTTGGTCTCCTCTCGCACGAGGATGACGTCTTCCCCCCGCTTGGCCCAGGCGACGGCGTCGTCGGAGGTGAAGACGATCCGGCCCTGGGCCCCGCCCGGCCCGGCCGGCAAACCGGAAACGAACGGCTTCGCCTTTTCTTCGGCTTTTGGATCGACGATCGGGTGCAGCAGCTCGTCCAACTGGGCCGGCTCGACGCGGGTGACGGCGGTTTGCTCGTCGATCAGCCCCTCGGCGAGCATGTCCATGGCCATGTTCAAGGCGGCCGTGCCGGTCCGCTTGCCGCTGCGGCACTGGAGCATCCAGAGCTTGCCCGACTGAACGGTAAACTCGATGTCCTGCATGTCGCGGTAGTGCGCTTCGAGCTTGGATCGGATGTCGAAGAGCGCTTTGTAGAGTGCGGGACTCCGTTCCTCCAGCGAGGGCAGGTGCTCATTTTGCTCGTTCTTGGTTTCATTGTTCAGCGGGTTGGGTGTGCGGATGCCGGCCACCACGTCTTCGCCCTGCGCGTCGACGAGCCATTCGCCGTAGAAATTGTTGTCGCCCGTGGCGGGGTTGCGGCTGAAGGCCACGCCGGTGGCCGAGTCGTCGCCCATGTTGCCGAAGACCATGCTCTGCACGTTGGTGGCGGTGCCCCATTCGTCGGGGATGCTTTCGATCCGCCGGTAGGAGTTCGCCCGCTTGCCGTTCCAGCTCTTGAACACGGCGCCGACGCCGCCCCAAAGCTGTTCCTCCGGGTCGTCGGGGAAGTCGCGGCCCAGGACCTCCTTCACCTTGGCCTTATACTGCCCGCAGAGGGTTTTGAGGTCCTCGGCGGTCATTTCCGTGTCGGACTTGTAGCCCTTGGCTTCCTTCAGGGCGTCCATCAATTTTTCGAGTTGGACCCGGATGCCCCGCCCCTCCTTGGGCTCGACGCCCTCGGCCTTTTCCATCACCACGTCGGAATACATGGTGATCAGGCGGCGGTAGGCGTCGTAGACGAACCGCTCGTTCTTGCTCTTCTTCACCAGCCCGGGGATCGTCTGCGACGAAAGACCCACGTTGAGCACGGTTTCCATCATCCCGGGCATGCTTCTTCGGGCGCCGCTTCGGCAGGAAAGGAGAAGCGGATTCTCCGGATCGCCGAACTTCATGCCCATGGCCTCCTCGGTCTTCTTCAAGGCCGCGGCGACCTCTTTGTCGAGGCCCTTAGGGTACTTGCCGCCGGCCTTCATGAAGTGGGTGCAGACCTCGGTGGTGATGGTGAACCCCGCGGGCACGGGCATGCCGAGCTTGGCCATCTCCGCCAAGTTCGCGCCTTTGCCGCCGAGGAGGTTTTTCATGCTCGCGTCGCCATCGGTCTCGTTGGGGCCGAAACTGTAAACGTGCTTCTCTGCCATGACTGGTTGCCTTTTTGGGTGTCGGTGAAGCCGAGAATACCCCCCTCGAAGACGCCGCGTTTCGCGTTCAGGGCACTTTCAAAGCGCGTCTGCTGCCTCTGAGGGGTAGATTGTGGCAAACGAAACGCGCAAGTGTATCAGTCTGCAGGGGAACCGTCAAGAAACACCTGACCGGCACGGCTTCGCCCGTTCGCCTGGGCGGAACCGTGGCGGCGACGGCCACGTATGGAATCAACGGGCTGCTGGGACGGAAATGCCTCTGGGGAGGGGACTGGGCTGTTGGCTCGAGCATTTCACCACTCGGTGCCACCTTGCCGGTGGCTGGGCTATACTGAACGCGTGCTGCAGACGTCCGTTGGCCAGCATGCACCGAGGTTTTCTCTTTTCGCTCCCCGGCCGGCTCGATGGAAGAACAATTTCCCCCGCCGCGGAACCTGGTCCTTATAGCCGTGGTCTTTGAAGGGGGACTCGGCGTCGTGGCGTTGGGGTTGGGCTGGCTCTTGGGCTATCCGCCCTTGGAGGCGGTCTGCTGGACCGTGCCCGCCGCGATTTTGGGCACGGCGGCGGGCCTCCCCATGCTCGTGCTCCTGCTGGCGACGGCCCGGGTTCCCGTGTGGCCGTTTTCCGACCTGCTTCGGGTGGTGGACGAGTTGCTGGTGCCGCTGTTTCGGGGCTGTCGGGTGGTCGATTTGGCGGTGATCTCCGCCCTGGCCGGTTGGGGCGAAGAGCTGCTGTTTCGGGGGGTGATCCAGGAAGCGGCGGCCGGCTGGGTGGGTGGGCCGTGGGGCGTGTGGGTCGGGCTGGCCGTCGCGTCGGTCCTCTTTGGCCTTGCCCACGCCATCACGGTCAGCTACTTCCTGCTGGCCGCCTTGATGGGCCTCTACCTGGGAGGGCTCTGGATCGCGAGCGACAACTTGCTGGTTCCTATCATGGCCCATGCGGTGTATGATTTTCTCGCCCTGGTGTACCTGGTGAAACTCCGGAGACCGTCCGATGTTTGTCTGCCCAAAGTGCCGTGAACGGCTGGTTCGCACCAAGACCGAGCACGGCGTGTTTTTCGTCTGCCGGGGATGCCAGGGCCGGGCGGTCGGCGTGTCGGTGGTGCGGCGGATGGCCGGCCGAAAGACGGCCAAGGACCTTTGGCAGGCGGCCAACCGCGACGAGGCGCGCCCCGGGCCCGGTTGTCCGACCTGCCATCGCGCGATGGCTGAGGTTCCGCTGCCGGTCGAAGGCCGGAAGGTGCCGCTGGACGTCTGCACCGGCTGCCACGTCGTCTGGTTCGACCCCCAAGAGCTGGAGCAGTTGCCCGAGCCGCCGGCCCCCAGTGAAGAAAAACCAATCCCCCAGGCGATCAAAGAGGAAATCGCCGTCGCCGAAGCCGAGCGTGTGGCGGAGCGGGCGGAAGCGGAGGGGGAGGACCCGTTGCTCGGGCCGGCCGACAAGTGGAAGTGGATTCCTGGCCTGTTCGGGATGCCGGTCGAGACCAAAGTCCCGGCGCTAAAGACCTGGCCCTGGGTGACGTGGGGGCTGGCCATCGGGCTGGCTGCGGCCTTCGCCTGGACACACAACAACCTGAAAGACGTGGTCTTGGAGTTCGGCCTGATTCCGGCCGAGGTTTGGCGTTACAGCGGCTTGACGCTCGTGACCAGCCTCTTTCTCCACGCCGGGCTGTGGCACCTGCTGTCGAACGGCTACTTTCTGCTTGTGTTCGGCGACAACGTGGAAGACTACCTCGGCCGCTGGCGCTACCTGCTCTTGCTCGGCATGGCGGCCCTGGCGGGCCAGGCGGCGCACGTCCTCGGGGACCCGCGCGCGACGCTTCCCTGCATCGGCGCCAGCGGCGGCATTTCCGGCGTGATCACGTTTTATGCCCTGCGCTTCCCTGAAGCCCGGCTGGGCATTCTCTTGCGATATTGGCTCGTGTTCGGCTGGCTTTACATGCCCGCCTACGCCGCGTTGATTCTCTGGTTCCTGCTCCAGTTCCTGATGGCGTTCCTGCAGTTCTCGGGGGTCAGCGACGTATCGGCCCTGGCCCACCTGGGCGGCGCCGCCGTGGGACTGCTCGCCTGGCTCGCGTGGCGGCAGAAGTGATCCGGCCGATGGATTAGGCCCCAAACCGAGATAGAGGCACCGATATGACTGACTCTTCATCTTCCGGGTCGAGCCTGAGGTCGGCTCTTGAGCGTATCCTGACCAAACCCACCCCCGATGACCTCTGGCAACTTCAAGCCGAGCTGCTGGCCCTCGGCACAGACGCCGCCCAGGAGGCCCGCAAGGTGGCCGGCCAGTTCCACAGCTTTCTGTGCGATTTGGAGAGCAAGGTGGCCTCGCGGAGCGCGAGTCAGATGAGTGCGATTTTGACGACGGCCTCGGTGAGCAGCGTAGGGCTCCAGGAGATGCTCGCCGAGGAGGAAGATCCGCTCCGTCGGCTCTTTGCCAGCGGGGTGACGGCCATGCTCGAGGTGGCCGGCGCGATGAAGGGCGTCGAAGCGTGGGAGGTGGAGGCAGCGTTAGTCTATTACGACGTGGCCTGGTATCTTTACGGCGAGCTGTGGGAAGTCTCGCGGACGAGCCGCCCGGAGCTGTCCCACACAGAGCGAACGGCCCTGATGGACCAGCTTCTGAAGCCGGTCCTGGCCCCGGACATTGAGGGCAAGGCCAAATCCGCGGTGCTGGTCCGTTTCTTCCAAGTCGTCCTGGCGGCCCGGATTTTGCCGTTGTTGAGAGCAGGCGGTGCCGCGGGTTGAGCGGGGCGAAAGGCCGACGTTCCGTCGGCCGCTAAACGTTCCCAATTCCCTGCCGGCGAGACACCGTCAGATCGCGGTCGACCGATTGCTGTCATTTCGCGGCCAACTCCTCGTTTAGCGGCCGACGGCACGTCGGCCTCTCCTCGCATCAAGGTTCCGCTGCCGCAACGCTTCGTAGAAGAGCACGGCGGCGGTCGCGGAGACGTTCAGGCTGTCGGCCACGCCGAGCATGGGGAGCCGAATGGGCGTGACGTCGTCGGCCGACCATGCGCCTGTAAGCCCTTGGGCCTCGCTTCCCAGCACCAACGCCGTCGGGCCGCGATAATCGGCCTCGGTGTAAGGGACAGACCCGTCGACCCGCGCGGCCAAAATGGCCAGCCCTTGCCGCCGGAGCCAGTCGAGGGTCTTTGGGGCAGTCGCCGCGCAAACCGGCAAAGTGAAGATCGTGCCCAGGCTCGCCCGGATGGCGTTGGGGTTATGGAGGTCGGTCCGGCCGTCGGCCAGGATGAGCGCGGAAAGCCCCGCGGCGTCACCGCTTCGGAGCACGGCCCCCACGTTCCCCGGCTTTTCCACGCCTTCGAGCACGGCCACCAGGGGGTTTTGGGGAAGCGTGATGTCGGAAAGCGTGGGCCTCGGCATCTCGGCCACGCCGAGCACCCCTTCGCTGCGATCCCCGAACGCCAGCTTCTCGAACACCGGCTCCGCCACCTCGAGAATCTCGGCGCCGCTTTGGGGCAACTCGGCCAGGAGGCGTTGGGCCTCGTCGCTTTCACACAAGGGCCCGCACACGAACACCTCCACCAACGGCACGCCCGCCTGAATCGCCCGGAGCAACTCCCGGGCGCCGTCGATCCGGATCCGCCCCTGTTTTTCGCGATGCCGCCGATCGCGAAGCCGGACGGCCGCTTTTACGCGAGGATTCTGGAGGCTGGTGATCGTGCGCATCATCACTAACGCCCGGGGACTGCGGTCCCCGGGGTCAAAAGCCGTCGACCGTGCCATTCTCCCCGGAGACCGCAGTCCCCGGGCGTTGGCGTGCACGTTGACGTGAACGTTGACGAACGGCGATGGCCGCTCACACGAACTTCGTCACCCCCGGCACGGCGATGGGGTACTTGCCGTTATCCGCCCGACAAGCGGGAGTCGTCGAACGTGAAGCCCAAGGGCTTGAAGTCGTCGCGCACCCGTTCCATGCCGGCCTTGACCAGGAGGATATCGGCCTGGTGGGGGATGAATCGGGCGCCCTTCTCCATGAGTTCTTTCGCGTGCTCCTTGGAGAAGGAGGGACACCCCCAGTGCTTGCCGGCCTTCCTGGCGGCCTGGGCGACCTTGTCGACCGCCTCCTGGATCAGCCGGTGGCCGAACTGGCCGGGGATGCCGCTTAGGATGCTGAAGTCGCCGGGGCCGAGGAAGAGGACGTCGACCCCCTCGACCGCCGCGATCTCGTCGGCCTGCTCAAGCGCCCTCGGGTCTTCAATCTGGATCGCCAGGAACGTCTGGCGGTTCGCCTCGGCGACGTACTCGGCCAGGGGCATGGTCAGATAGGGGTTGTCGGCATTGGCAGCGTCGATGCCGCGCTCTCCCTGGGGAGCGAACTTCGACCAGCGGACCGCCTCGGCGGCCTCGGCGGCGTCGTCGCACCTGGGGTACATGATCCCCTGGGCCCCGGCCTCGAGCATGCGGCCCATGCGCATGAATTCACCCTTGGCCGGCCGGGCCAGAATGTCGGCCGTGCCCACCCTCGCCGCCCGCATCAGGTGGGCCGCCGTCTCCAGGCTGTAGGAGTGGTGCTCCATGTCCATCCAGATGCAGTCGAACCCCATCAGGCTCACCAACTCGAAAAGGCTCGGGTCGGTCAGGTGGAGCGTGGTGACCAGAACCGGCTCGTTCCGTTGGAGCTTCGCTTTGACTCGGCTGGGTCGCATGAGGTTTCTCTGTTTGGGCGGTGAGAATTGTTGGACACTTCGCGCTCACCTCGGGCAACGCGCCCCATAATTGTAGCGAGGCTCAACGAGGCAGGCAACCGCCGGAAAGGGGCCGTCTTTGCGGAATAGCAGGGAGCCAACGCCGTGCGAACGGGTCGCTCGTTTCTTATCCAGAAACAGTTGGATGCATCGCCGGTTCTTCAGACACGATGATTCAACCTGAAGGGAAAACCTTGGACAGCGGCAAGCGGAGACCACCTGACCTGCTGGTATGAAGGGAGTTACTGGTACTGCGATGTGTCGGTTAACACTGACACGTGAGCAACCCGTCTACTCCCTGGATGCGGGGCCGCTTTCGAGTGGGGATCGGCGTTCACGGGTTAACGAGCAAACCCCAACGCAAGGCTGAAGCCTTCAAAGCCGAGGTCACCGGCGGGGTTATTGGGCGAGCCGGCCTCTTGCCAGAGCTGCCCTTCGTATCCGCCACGGATAAACACGTCCGCACGGGCTGACAAGCAGCGCCTCCATTCCAGCCCGATCTCCGCTTCGCCAATGCCCATGACCTTGTCCGCATCTTCCTTGCGATACGTGCGGTCCGTGCGGGCCCCTAGCCTTCTAAAGACAACGGCGTCTGAATCTCTAAACACGACTGAGCCGCGAGCGGCGCCAAATAGCGACAGCCCCCAGAAGCCAAAGGGACGATTGAACTCGACCGCCATTGTTGGCCCGATGCCTTTCAAGCTTCGGTTTGCGATGAGTAATCCTCTGCGCTGTCCGAGTTCATCTGTCACGACC
>JBDRTC010001174.1:0-9223 GCA_043824335.1 Planctomycetota bacterium
AGAAAAAGGGGTCAGAACTATTTTTCGGCACGTAAGCGATGCTTCAGCAGGCAATTGGTCCAGAAAATAGTTCTGACCCCTTTTTCGATTCGGTACTTCGCGAGCTTCGCGTTGAACTGGATGTACTCGATTACCGACAGCTATACGCCCTCCGACCCATGGCGGGCAGCCGGCACCACGTCGCACGAACTGTATGTCACCTGGGCCAAACCCACGGCCGATCCCCTCTACCACACCCTAGTCCATCTCGGGACCACAAACGCCGACGGCAAGGACGGCACGGTCGAGGCACCGGTCCTTGCGGACATTTGGAGCGAGTTCACCGACCTCGACGTGCGTCGCCGCGATGGCGAGCTGATGGTATACTACGGACCGACAATTGACCCGTTGACCGTCCTCCCCCATGAGTTGACGACGGCGGGCCTCCTAGAGCACAAGGCTGGGCGGTGCCAGGCGTGGGCCTACCTGTTTCACGACGTGCTCCGTGCGCAAGGCATGGCCTCCGGTGAAACCCGGGCCATCATCCCGAAACCGCTTGCCGGTCATACTACCGTCGGATTCGACTTGTTGGCGAGCCTGATTGGGCAGGGAAATACGAACCCACCTGATCAGTTCCAAAACCACATGGTCGTTTGGCTCAATGGTACCATCTACGATCCGTCCTATGGCAAGCCCCACGCGGGGCTTGCTGCGTGGGAAGATGCCTCCCTGCTCAAGACGGTGTATAAAAGACTGAGTGATGACACGATTATCTATGTCTGGAATACACCAGCGGAAGAAACGCAATGGGCTCAATAGGCAGTTTGTTGCCTTAACGTCAAGGAGACTTACAATGACAATGTTGATGTCCATTGCGCTCGCGACGTGCACAGCACACGGATCACAAGAGGACGCGGAACCCCCAAAGCTCGTTCGCGCGCCGGCGAACTGGCCAATTCACCTTCCAGAGGATTCGGAACTGCTCCCGCTGGCCGAGGACGACCCCTGCTGGAAGGCGATTGCGGGCCAGATCGCAACACTCAAGGAGAACTTCGCACGCAACAAACTGCTTGATGTCGAGATGTTCGGCTCGCCTCGGGAGATCAAAGGGAACGCCATTGCCAAGCTGTTCCCGAACCATCGCTTCTTCGTGTTCATGTGGAACGAGAAGGTGAAGGAGCCTTTGCCCCCGAACACTTCCAGGCCCGGAGGGCTGCTGTTGGCAGCGCGTGCAGTAATCGCCATCGACAAGGAGGGTGTTGTCAAGAGATTCCGCAACTACTGGTCCATCGAGTTGGCGGGGGAGTTTCTTGCAAAGAATCGTGTTAAGATCCAGAATGCCGAGGACGCGCGACTCGTGTGGGACGCGCTTTGTGAGATCTATCGGAGAGAACGGACAGGCGGGATTGAGAAGGTCTCAGAGCGGGTTTGGCGGTTGGGCATAGAGAAGGACAATCGCGGCCGTCACTATTACGACGTCCGGCTGAATCCCGATTTCTCGGTGAAATCGATGGAATATGGCTGGGAAACAGGCCCCTAGCCCAACTTCGCCAGCGGCCAGGGAAATGGGGCACAGTGCCCGAGTTATCCTCCGACCGTCCGTCAGGCCGTTACTCCCGCGCCCGGACGTCGTAGCAATAGAGGTTTGTGTCGTAACGGAGGTAGAGCCGGCCGCCGATCACCACGGGGTGGGCCCAACTGGGGCCTTCGCCCTGGACGCTGAACGTGCCTCTCATTTCGAGTCCGTCGGGCGAGCAGGTCGCCAGGCCGGCCTTGCCGCCGCTTTCGCCGAAGAGGTAGAGCATGCCGTCGGCGAAGCAGAGGGAGCCCTTGCCGACGGCCCGTTCCTCCCACGCTTTCCGGCCCGTCTTGAGATCCAGGCAGGCCCAGCCGCCGCCGTTGTTGCCGTAGATGTATCCCTCGTGAACGACATAGCCTCCGTGCTGACAGACCATGTCGCCCGTGGTCCACGCTTCCTGTGCGGAGACGTTGCCGCGGTTGACTGCGAGCTTCAGGCAGATGCCGCCTTTGCCGTACCCGTTCGCCCAGAAGACGTATCCGTCGGAGAAGACCGGCGTGGGGCAGTTCGCCGTGTTGCGGGCGCTGAAGGGGTTGGACCAGAGCAGGGCGCCCTTTCGGGCGTCGACGCAGACGATGCCTTCGGCCGTGCCGTTGGCGATCATCGGCACGCCTTCGTAGGTGAAGGCGTAGTTCGAGCTATACTGGGCCCCCGCCTGGAAGCCCCGGCTCGACCAGACGGGCCGGCCGCTGGCCTTATCCAGTGCCACGATGCAGTTTTCGCCGCCGGGCGCGACGACGGCCAGGTCGTCGAGAATCAGCACCGACTCGGCGTAGCCCCAGTGCGGGGTGCCGCCGCCGAACTCGGCCATCTGTCGGGCCCATTTCGGTTGGCCGGTGCGCGCGTCGTAGCAGCCGATCACGCCGTTGCCGGAGACGAGGTACAGGTTGCCGCCGTCGATCGTGGAGGTGGATCGCGCGCCGGGGTGGCTTTGGGTCCAGGCCGCGTCGACGGGCGCCTGCCACCGCGGCTTGCCGTCGAGATCAAAGGCGAAGAGGACCAGTTGTCCCTCCACGTCGCCGGTGATGTAGACGATCCCGCCCGCAACGGCCACGCTGGAAAAGCCCTTGCCGATTGCGTCGGCCTTCCAGGCCAGCTCGGGTCCCTGGGACGGCCACTCGTCGAGCAGTCCGGTGTCTGGGGATTTCCCGTCTCGGTTCGGACCGCGCCAGCCCGGCCAATCGGCCCCCTGTACGGTGGCGGCCTGCGTGTCCGACGGTTGCTTCTTTTCGGCGGCCCGGCGCCGGACCAGCTCCTGCCGCACGTAGCGCTGGTCCGCCTTGCTGAGCTTGCTGATGGAGAGCGTAATGATTTTTCCGTCGGTTTTTCGAAGGTGGACTTTTCCGTCTTCATACTTGACCAACGCGGCTTGCGTTTCGTAGCTGCCCGTGGAATCGGTCCACGTTCTCAGCTCGATGGCTGCTTGTTCGGTGGCCGGCGGCTGCGCTTCCGCCCGGCCGACCGTTGCGCCGACGACAACGAGGGCGAGCGTCAGCCGGAGGATTTCGCTTTGCCTGGACGTCATCTCCAATCTCCTTCTTTGCGAGCTTTCCCTGCGGATGTACGAGACCCTACTCTATTTCCCAATGCAGAAACGGCTGAAGATCCTGTCCAGGACATCGTCAGTATAAACGGCGCCCACGACTTTGCCCAGCTCCTCGAGCGCCACGCGGATCTCGGCCGCCACCAGCTCTTCGCCGGCGTTGCGACGGACGATCCGGCGGGCGAGGGCAAGACTCTCGGAAGCCAGTCGCAGCGACTCGCCACAGCGGATGGCCGTGCCGGCCACGACGTCACCGCCGGAGGTTTCGGCGGTGAGCACGGCGTCGCGAAGGCGGGCTCGCAAGACGTCGATCCCCTGGCCGGTTTGGCTGCTCGTGGGGATTGCCCCGCCGGAGAAATCGGTCTTCCGCGGGAGGTCGATCTTCGTGAGCACGAGGAGCCGGCCGGCGACGTCGGCGCCCAACTGCTCGCGTTCCCAGGGATTCAAGGGCCGGCTGGAGTCGAGGCAAAGGACCTGGCAATGGGCCGCCCGATGCTGTCGGCGGGAAGCGGCTTGGGCGGCCTGACCCAACTCCTCGTCGGCACCGCCCGGGACCGGGTCCACGCCCGCGGTGTCGACCAGCAGGCACTTCACTCCCTCCAGGTCCAGCTCGCGCGTGAGGTAATCTCGCGTGGTACCCGGATGCGTTGACACCAGCGCGCCGGGGGCGCCCGACAGCGCGTTGAACAGGCTGCTCTTCCCCGTGTTGGGCCAACCGACCAAGACCACGCGAGCCAGATCGGCCGCCTCCGAGCGCGACTCCATCCGTCGCGCCAATCGAGTAACGGTCTCCGCCGCGGCGGCGAGTTGCCGGTCGAGTTGGTCGGAAGTGATGAATGGGAGGTCCTCATCGGCGAAATCGAAGCCGGCCTCGAGCTGGGCCAGCAGATCGACGAGATCGTCTCGCAGCCGGTGCAGGGGGTCGGCCAACCCTCCGGCCAGTTGGGTGAGGGCGACGTCGAACTGCGCGGTGTCGGCGGCATCGACGGCCCCCAGCACGGCCTCGGCCCGGGTCAGATCGAGGCGTCCCGAAAGAAACGCCCTGAGCGTGAACTCGCCCGGCTGGGCAAGCCGCCCACCCGACCGGCAAAGCGCACGAAGCGCTGCCTCCAAGAGAGGCGGAGAGCCGAACGTGTGGATCTCGGCCGTCGGCTCCCCGGTGTAGCTTTGCCGGCCGGGCCAGAGATAGACGTCGCAAGGCAGCGGGGACAGGCTCGGGCCCAATAGGAGCGAGCCGGCAATCACGCTGGCCCGGGTGACGGCGGGAAACGCGGCGACGTCGTCGGCACGGAAGACCTTCCGGAGGCACGTGCCCACTTCTGGTCCACTCATTCGCACGATGCCACGCGCCGCGCCGCCGGGCGGCGAGGCGATCGCCGCGATTGTGTCGTCCAGTGGATAGAGCATGGCGACAAGCGTGAAAAAGCCCCCTACCTTTTTCCGCCGCTCTTTTTCTTCTTCTGCTTCTTGCGTTGCGCCGCGCCGTCGTGGTTGGAGCCCGCTCGCGGCGCGCTGGAGATCAGGGGCTTGGGCTCCACCGGGATGCGCCCGCTCGGTTTGGCCGGCGGCTTCGTGGCTTTGGACCGCTCGCCGGAGCCGGGCGGGGAAGTCTTGGGCAAAAGCTTGCGCTCGGCCACGCCCCAGAGGCTCGAAGCAATGAAATAGAGGCACAGCCCGCTGGCCACCTTGAAGAAGATCAGGCCCATGAAGATCATCATGAACTTCATCATGCTCTGCTGCATCTTGGCCTGGTCGTCGGTCGGCGGCGGCATGAACATCTTCTGCTGGACCAGGATTAAGGCGATCGTAACAATCGGCAGGAGGTTGAAGTACGGCCCCAGGGCGAAGATGCCCTGCCCCTCGTTGAACCACTCCCAGCCGATGCGCGTCCAGAAGCCGCTCCAGTCGAAGAGCATGTCGGGCGCGGCCAGGTTGGAGCACCAGCGGACCCCGTCCCAGAGGAGCGGGGCCTGGCGGAGTTCCACGTCGACCATCAACGCCCGGTACAGCCCGATGAAAATCGGCAACTGGAGGAATATCGGCAGACAGCCGCTCAACGGATTGTAGTTGTGCTTCTTGAACAGCTCCTGCTGGGCCTTCATCTTCGCTTCGGCGTTGCTCTTGTACTTCTCTTGGATCTTCTTGATTTCCGGCTGCAACTCCTGCATCTTTTGGGCGCCCTTGGCCTGCTTGATGCTCAACGGAAACATGCAACCCCGCACCAGGATCGTCAGCATGATGATCGCCAGCCCGTAATTGCCCACCACCGCGTAAAAGAGGTGCAGGATCCAGAGCAGAAACTTGGCGACGACCGAGAACCAGCCGTAGTAGACCAGCTCGTCGAGGTCGTACTTGGCCAACAACTCCGGCTTCTTGGGACCGGCGAAGACGGTGAACGCCTGCTCGGGTGTGCTCTGGCCCGGCTCCAGCGGGTAGACGTTGCTGGTGACGCGGCACGACGTGTTGGTGATCGTCTTCCATTTCTCGTTCACTGCCCCCACTCGCAGCGGCTGTGACTCGGCGAACCAGACGTCTTCCCCGCTCGCCTTTCGTGGAATCAGCATCGCGGCGAAGTATTGCGCATCGACGCCGATGAAGGTCAACGACTGTCCCCTCCAGACCGTTCCCCAATCGTCGTCGGCGATCTTTCGGCAACCGATGAGGCTGGGAACCTGGCCCTCCCAGGAGACGACCACGTCGCGGAGTCCCACGGCGCCCCAGCCCCGCCCCGACTTCCTGGCGTACCAACTCCCTTCGGTCGGCAATCCCGTGGGACCGTCTAACTGGTAGGCGACCTCTCGGGCCTCTTCGCCCCGGTTCTCGATCTTGAGGTCCAAGACCAGGTCTTGCTTCTCGCCTTCCGCCACCTGCTCGAGCCGGAAGGTCTTGCTGATTTTCAGGCCGAACTCGGGCAGATCACGAAAGAAGGTGACCGCCGTGTGAGGCCCGGGTTGGTCGAATTGCTCGGGATTCTCGATGTCCCAGGCCCCGGTCCGCAGGTCCAGCCCGTCCAACTCCAGGTGGACCCGGCCAAGATCGTCGATCGCTTCGGCGAGTCTCTCGATTGCCAGGTGGGCCATCTTCGGATCGGTGAACTCGAACCCGGCGTCGGCGTCGACCGTGCCGTTCCGGAAGCGGGCGAACTCCTTGCCCAGTTCGCTGATCTCGTCGTTGAACGGGGCGAGCTTCGCGCCCTCGACTTCGGCGTAGTTGTTTTTCTTGAAAGCGTCGAATTTCTTCTTCAGCTCATCGGCTTTCTCCTTCAGTTGGTCGACCTCCGCCCGGAGGTCGGCCAGCTTGCGATCGCCCAGCTTGCTGAGCGTGCAAACGAAGGAGAGGGGATCGTCCTTCTCGGGACGAACGACCTCCATTGGCTGTCGCCCGAGGGTGGCCGAAAGCGTCAATGTTTTGCCTTGCCGATCGACTTTCAACTCGACCTCGCCGCCCGGCCTGGTCTTCTCCAGGGCCCGAAGCAGCGACCGGAAGTCGGTGATCTCCCGGCCATCGAGGGAGGTGATCCGGTCGCCCTGCTCCAGGCAGGCCGTAGCGGGCGTTCCCGGCCCGACTGCGTCGACCAGACAACCTGGGACCCCGGCTCGTGACCTCATTTCCTCGGGCGCGAGATGGCCGATCTCGTCCAGAACCGAGTGGCCCAGGTACCCGTGGCGATGTTCCAAATCGCGGAAATTCGGGCTGTTCAACTCGAAGCGAACCAGCGCGGCTCCCAGATTGGTGAACGTTGCCAACCCACTGTATGGACTGGTCGGATCGAGGGAGCCGAGCGTGATCAACCTTGACTTCGGCGCAATTCGCGGCGGAATCTCGGCCTTGGGTTCCTCGGCGGGTTGTTCGGGCTTGGAGGCTTCTTTCCCTTCGGGAGCCGTTTTCTCCTCGCCCGGCTCGACCGCACCCGGCTCCGGCTCGCCCTCACGATCGCCCGGCCCCGCAGGCTCGACCCCCTCTTCAGCAGGGGCCTCCCCGTCCATGCGCTGCTCGACAGCGTCCGGGCGTTCTGCCTGGGGCTTGCGCGGCTTGGGGGGATTGAAGAAGATGTTGAGTGCCAGAATCCCGAAGGAAAACACGATAAAGAGGACGTAGCGCCCCCACATCCCACTGACTTCACGCTGTTCCATGTGGAAAAAACCTTCAGGATTGGCAGCAGTTGCTGCGGCCGAGGCACGTCACCCGGCCATTCGTGGGGGGGTGTGGCGGCACTGCTCAACTGTAGTATGTGATTGGCCTATCTATCTATTGTCCCGGCAGGCCGGAATCTTGCAATGCCGACCGGATCTTCGGGCGAGGATCTTACACGCCGGTTCTAAAGAGGGGGGTACGATGGCCAAGTGAGGAAGATCGGAGGGTGCTCTCAACGTGGGAGACGACTCAGCCGATCCGCCCTCATCGCCCGTCGCGGAGGCGATCGCCGAGGAAATTGTCTAACTCCGGGATTTCGTAAATCTTCCGGATCGTCTCCTCCAGAGGGTACTCGACGCGCCGGAACGTGACCGTCGGGCCATCGTCGTCCAGCACGACGTAGCAGGCCTTGGGGTCGCCGTCGCGGGGTTGCCCGACCGAACCGACGTTGACCATCGTCTTGTTCTCGGTGAGCCGGTACTCGTAGCCGACGTCCTCCGGGCTGAAAAACCGGAAATCCTCGGTGAACACGCCGGGGACGTGCGTGTGCCCCTGAAAAGCGTGGCCCTGGATCATGGCGAAGATTTTTTCGATCTTCCGCCGATTGTAGATGTCCTCCGGGAAAACGTACTCGTTCAAGGGGTTGCGCGCGGAACCGTGAATGAACAGAAACGGTCCTTCCTGGCGGTTCCGGGGCAGCTCTCCCAAGAAGTCCCAGCGGCGGTGCCCGGCCGACGAATTCCCGCCGCAATTCTCGAGTTGGCTGCGGGTCCAGAAAATCGCCCGCTCCGCGCCCGTGTTGAAGCCCTCCGGATCGAACAAGGCCCCCTGGTCATGATTTCCCAGAAGGCAGACCTTGCACTTCATGATCTCGTCGATGCACTCGCGGGGGTTGGGCCCGTAGCCGACGACGTCCCCCAGGCAGTACACGTCGTCGATCCCCTGCTGCCGCGCATCGGCCAACACGGCGCTCAAGGCTTCGAGGTTGCTATGGATGTCGCTGATCAGCGCGCGTTTCACGTCGACACACTTTCATGAGCCTGCGACCCGAGCGTTGCGCCTTGGACCGCACGGCCGTCAGATTGTTGGCTGGCCATAAATCGCCTCACAGTCTATTCTTCCAGAATGCGGGGGTCAAGTCGAGGGCTTCCTGGCTTACATTCCTTCGGGTGGTGTACGGTGAAAACTCTGGCCCTGGAAACCACGGAGCGGATCGGCAGCGTGGCGGCGATGGCCGATGGTAACCTCTTAGCTGAATTGGAGTTAAATCCACGCCAACGAAGCGCCCAATCCCTGGCGCCGGGGATCAAACGGCTATTGGAGAAGGTCGGATGGGCGCCGACGGACGTGGCTCTGGTAGCCACCACGGCTGGGCCGGGTTCTTTCACGGGGCTGCGGATCGGGATCACAACGGCCAAGGCCTTTGCCTACAGCGTTGGGGCCGACATCTTGGGCGTTGATACCCTCGAGGTCATTGCCGCCGGTGCGTCCGCCGAGGTCCAGAGGCTCTCCGTCGCCGTCGACGCACAGCGCGGACAAGTGGTGGCCCGGACCTTCCAACGTGGGCAGGACGGATGGTTCCAGCCGGCCGGTTCGGCCGCTCTGGTCGACATCGACCAGTGGCTCGATAGCCTTGCGCCCGGAGTCTGCCTCACCGGGCCCGTCCTGCAAAAAATGGCCGATCGGGTGCCCGGGCACCTGACGATGCTCGATGCGCGCTATTGGGCGCCGTCGGCCGCGGCGGTCGCCCGTTTGGCGTCGAGACTCCATGCCGCTGGGCGCCGGGACGACGTCTGGAGCCTGGTGCCCCGATACAGCCGCCGAAGCGCCGCCGAAGAGAAATGGGACCAGCGGTCGCCCGGTTAGGGTTTCCGCTCGTGGTGACCACATTCATGCGGTCTTCAGGGCGCGAAAGCTCGGACGATTGGCGCACGGCAAGCCGCCGTGCCGGCGGCTGCTAAACGGCGCAACGGCTGAATGCGAAGTTG
>JBDRTC010001175.1:0-6748 GCA_043824335.1 Planctomycetota bacterium
GAGCGTGATCGGCAGGTGTGTTTGGCTCAGCTCCCGGTCGTGGTTCCCCTCGAACCAATCCTTGGCGAAGCCGGCGTCCACCCATTGGCCGCCGGTGCACTTGGCGGGGTCTTCTTGATAGCGAGCCAGCCAATTCCTGAACAGCTCCATGTCGAGCGGCACGCCGAACGTCTCGGTGCTCGCCTGGAGTACGTCGGCGTCGACTTTCTTGGCACCGTCGAGCGCTCGTGAAAACGCGTCGAAGACGCCCTTGGTCGTCTCTTCGGCATCTCCGCGCCAAGGAGTGCCGTCGCCCGGGTTGACGTCGCCGGCGTGGCCCTGCAAGTAGGAGGGGGTGAGTTGGAACTCTTGGGCGGCGCGTTGGGCGACCATCCCCGGCCAGTCGGGCCCTGCCTCTTCGTCGGCGAAGCAGACGGCATGGGCGGAGAAATGGTACCACACCAGGTCGCGCTTCGGCCCGGCCCGTTGGAACCGCATCACGTGGAGCATCGTGTCGAGCCAGCGCAGGTCGTCGGTGGAGTCGCTGGTGAACTCGGCGTCGGTCTTCCAGGTCTTGGTGGTCCGGTTGAAATTGGCGCCCTCGGCCCGGCTCTTGCCGAGGTACAGCTCCGCGGGCGCGAGGTCGGCTATTGCGCGCCCGACCGCCTCGGCGGCCAGCTTCTGGACCGTCGCCATGTAGTCCCCGGGAACGGCGCCCCATTGACGCGTGTAGCAGAACGCGGGCATCGAGTGCGTATGAGTGCAGCAAATGCGGATGTTCTCCGCGGGGATGCCCGTTTGGCCAGCGATGCTCTTCTGCATGCGCCCGGCCACGTCGTCGGGCACGGCACAGAGGTCGAGCGAAAGGATGGCCGCCTTCGTATCCCCGTTTTTCAGAACGAGGGCCCGGGCGGCCGTCGATTGGCGAATGCCGCGGATGCGGCGTTCGTTTCCCGGCTGGCGATGGAATCCACCCATCTCGATCCCCAGCGGGGGCGTTGTGTCCACGACCCCCTCGCCCGCCTCGAGACCCGGCCCCTTGGAAGCGGCGAAGCCCGAGTGGGCGGATAACGTAAGGCCGGCCGCCGCCGACCTACGGGCAATCGTTCCCAAAAACTCCCGCCGCCTGAGACGCCGATCGGCTTGGTTTTTCATCACCTAGTCCCTCGTGTTTGTCCGTTGGCCACCCGCGAGCCAGTCCGCCGGCCTTGCCACAGCATGTAGGTTATGCTTCAGCATATCGCGCCGGCTGTTATGCTAGAGCATAACCTACTTGGTTGTTATGCTAAAGCATAACCTACTCGCTTTCTCGGCTGGTGTCATTTCCCAGCGAGGATGGGCCGCAGCACGGGCTCGAGGGCGTCGGCCATGCGCATCATGCCGAGGTCGGAGGGGTGGGAGCCGTCGGTGGCGCCTTCGTCGTCGTCGCCCAGGAGGTACTCGCCCTCGACGTAGTAAAGCCCCTCGACGCCCTCGGCTTTCAGCTTCTCATAAGCCGTCTTTAGCGCCGCCCGGCTGGCCGCGTGCCGCTGGCGAGCGGACGGCAGGAGCCACGCGTTGGTGTAGGTGCGATCCTCGATGAGCACGATCGGCGCCAGCGGCCGGGCCTTGCGAAGCGTGTGGACCAGGGGCTCGGTCCGCTCGGCCACTTCCGGCCCCTGCATGTTGGGAAGGCAATCGATGCAGTAGACGGCCGTGTCGAGCTCGGCCAGCAGTTCGACCACCTCGGGGTCCATGCGCCCGTTGCCGGAGAAGGCGAGGTTCACCACTGGCCGATCGAGCCGGCGCCCGAGGATCGACGGGAACGCCATTCCCGGCCGGCTGGCGCAGGCCCCGTGGGCGATCGACGTGCCGTA
Organism: Planctomycetota bacterium; assembly: GCA_043824335.1. Lineage (GTDB taxonomy): Bacteria > Planctomycetota > Planctomycetia > Pirellulales > Thermoguttaceae > JBDRTC01. The sequence continues at coordinate 1,836 of JBDRTC010001175.1, forward strand.
GTAAACGATCAACCCCTGCGTCCGCGGCGGAACCGGCTCAAACGCGGCATCGGCGGGCACGCCGATCTCCAACGACTCCACGCCGTTATAGAGCGGCAGGTAAACCAGGTAGTTGCGGTGGCCCGGCGGGATGTTGGAAGCGAATGTCGCTTTGACCGCTTGAGCGCCCGGTCGGGTGACGGCCACCCAACGCCACGTGCCCTGGTCGTCCTGGGCGTAGAGGTCCAGCCCGCTCACGCCCGTGGGCGGCATGTGCGGCATGCCCAAGTTTGGCGAAAGCAGCTCGTAACGCGCCGAGATTTCGGTGGCGTCGGTCGCGAATCGGACGCACATGCCCGCCGAATGCCGGCTCAACCCCCAGACGGGCGGGCGGACGACGCCTTCGGCCTTGGCGGGCAGGCGGTCGAAGTAGCGCTTCGTCTCCGTCCAGCCGCGCCCCTCGACGCCCCACTGCTGGACGTCGCACCAGGCCACGCCCTCCTCCACTTTGGGTGTCACGGAAGCCGGTTCCTGGCCGGACGCGCGGCCCGAAAACCGCGCGGCCACAATACCGGCGGCCGACAAAGCCAGGAACCGCCGACGGTTGAATCGCTCGTTGTGCATCAGATGTCCTTTCCCAAGGGGGCCACAAATGTCTACAACCTCGTTGGAAGCCCCTTCAACGTCAGACCGTCGCAGACAGTATCCATTGCCTCCGCGGGAAGGACAAGAGCCGCCAGGGGGTGCGGATCCTGCCCTTTCGCCGATTTGCCGATTTGCCGCTTGACAATTGGATTTCATTCCTGTCACATAGGGATCGGAGTCGGGGCGGAAAGCCCCCCGTTTTGCCGGTAGCGTATCTGCCAGATCTGCCCTAAGACGACGTGCAACGATCCAAAGCGTGGCACACGCCCCGTGAGGCGTTATTAAGACGCGGTTGGCCAAAGTCGTACCAGGTTGATTGAAAGGAGAAGGTGAGATGTCGCAGAAATCGCTCCACGACGCGAGGTTTGCCAAGGCCCAAGACGTGATGAGCAAGGACGTGGTCTCGATCGACGGCACGGCGACGGTGGCCGATGCCGTCCGGCTGATGAGGGAGAAAAAGGTCTCCAGCGTGTTCGTGAACCGAAGAGGCCAGGAGGACGCATGGGGGATCGTCACTCGCAAGGACGTGGTGAACAAGGTCATCGACCCGGGCAAGGCCCCAGCCGACGTGATGGTGTTTGAGATCATGTCGAAGCCGCTGATCACGGTCTCGCCCGGGCTGGCGCTGAAGTACTGCGCCCGGCTGTTCAACGCCGCCGGCATCCGGAGGGCGCCGGTGTTCGACGGCAAGGAGATCATCGGAATTCTGAGTAATACCGATATCTTCAACGCCATCCAGGTGTAACGGCCGTTCCGTTGGCCGCACGGGTTGGTAGCTTTCTGCGACGAACAGGCCGGCGAGAGCGCGAGCAAACGTGGCGCCGGCTCTGGCGTTCTCCTTTTGCGCGCGATGACCTCCAGTCACTTTTCCTGGTGTGTCCGCGAAAACCGCGACCCGGCCGCCCCCCACCGGGCACGGCTTGATGAGCGCGTACGTGCTCGAAGGAGACGAACACGATGCTGAAGCACCTCGGAGCCATGCGGCCGATTCTCTTTTGTCTTCTGTTGGCTGCCTGGTTTTTGTGGGGGCGTGCGTTTCCAACCCAGGCCGCGGAAACGCCGGCGCGGCCGAACCTTGTGGTCATTCTGGTCGACGACCTGAGGTGGGACGAGATCGGCTGCGCGGGCCATCCGTTTGTCAAGACGCCGCACGTTGACCGTGTCGCCCGGGAGGGCGCCCGGTTTCTCAACGCGTTTGCCACCACGCCCCTCTGTTCGCCGGTGCGGGCGAGCCTTCTGACGGGCCTTTACGCGCACTCGCACGGCATCGTCGACAACACGAACCGCAGCGCCCGAAGTCACCAGCTTCCGACCTTCCCCCGCGTGCTCCAGGGCGAGGGCTACGAAACGGCGTTCATCGGCAAGTGGCACATGGGCAACGACCCCACGCCGCGTCCGGGCTTCGACTACTGGGTGAGCATCAAGGGACAAGGCGAAACGACCGACCCCGAAATCTACGAGGAGGGCAAGCTCGCCCGCGTTCCCGGCTACATCACCGACATCTTCACCGACCGTGCGGTGACGTTTATCAAACGGCCCCGCAGCACGCCGTTTTTGCTCTATCTCTCTCACAAGGCCATCCATCCGAATCTGGTTCAGTACGACGACGGCAGCATCAGCGACCCCAGCGCGGCGGTCTTCATTCCCGCCGAGCGGCACAAGGACCTTTACGCCGAGGCGCCCGTCAGCCGTCGGCCCAATGCCAATGCCAACGACACGCTGAAAGGCAAGCCGGCCTTGAATCGCAAGATCGGCGAGCTGCCACCCCTGGGCCCCGAGACCGGAACGTCCGACACCACGATCCGCAACCGGCTGAGGATGCTCGCGGCGGTTGACGAAGGGCTTGGCCGGATTCTCGAAACCCTGGAGGAGATCGGCCAGTTGGACAACACCGTGCTCGTCTTCACCAGCGACCACGGCTATTTCAACGGCGAGCACGGACTGAGCGTCGAGCGACGGCTGGCCTATGAGGAAACGGCCCGAATCCCGCTTCTGATCCGCTATCCCCGGCTCATCGAGGCCGGAATCACGCTCGACGAGCTTGTGCTCAGCATCGACCTGGCCCCCACGGTCCTCGATCTGGCCGGAGCGAAGTCCGAGAACAGAATGCACGGCCACTCGCTGGTTCCGCTGCTCGAAGGCGAGGCCGACAACTGGCGAACCTCGTTTCTGATCGAGTACTACACCGACACGGTCTTTCCCCGCGTGCTCAACATGGGCTACAAGGCCGTGCGCACGGAGCGTTACAAGTACATCCACTACGTCGACCTGAAAGGGATGGATGAACTGTACGACCTCCAGGCCGATCCATACGAGATGGACAATCTGCTGGGCAAGCCCGGCTCCCGGGCCGTGCTCAGCAAGATGCGATCAGAGCTGCTCGGGCTGCTGGAGGAAACGCGGTGAGCCAGCGGGAACGGTTCCTGAAATACATGCGCTTCGAGCCCGTCGACCGGGTCCCGCTCATGGAGATGGGCGTCTGGCCGGAGACGCTCGATCGGTGGCACCACGAGGGTCTGCCCAAGTGGGTCACTGAGCTTCGCCACCTGGAAGACTATCTCTTGTTGGACCGCAGCTTCAACGTCAACTGGCTTCCGATCAATGGCGAAGTCTATCCGCCGTTTGAGCCCGAGGTGCTCAAGGAGACCGCCGAAGACGAGACCGTCCGCGACTCAAACGGGGTCGTCTATCGGCAGCGCAAGCATCATCGCACGATCCCGCAGTTCATCCGCTTTCCCGTCGAAAACGAGGCCGATTACGACGCGCTCCGGCCGCGCCTGGACGGCACGAGCCCGGGCCGTTACAGTGACGATTTCGACGCAGACCTCCATTGGCGCCGCCGGCGGGGGGAGATCGTCGGGGCGAATTTCCGCAGCTTTTTCGGCTTCCACCGGAACATCATGGGCATGGAAAACTGGTGTACGGCCTTTTACGACCAGCCGGGGCTCGTGCGCCGGATGATCGCCGATCGGCTCCAGTTCGCCAAAGACCTCTTCGCCCGGGTGTTGGCGACCGGGGCCCTCGACTTCGTCCAGATCTGGGAGGACATGTCGTACAAGACGGCCTCGATGATCTCGCCCAAGCTGGTGCGACAAACCATGCTCCCCGCCTACGAGGAGTTGGTCGCGTATCTGCGCGCCGGTGGCGTGAAGCTGATCATGGTCGACACCGACGGCCGCGTGGAGGACCTCCTGCCGCTGTTCCTCGAAGCGGGGATCGACGGCACCCACCCCTGCGAGATCGCCGCCGGTTCCGATCCGGTGATGCTCCGCCGCAAGTTCCCCCAATGCACGCTGATCGGCGGGCTCGACAAGCGAGCGATCGCCAGCGGACGCGAAGGGGTCGACGCCGAATTGCATCGCGTCAGCCCGCTCCTGAAAGAGGGCGCCTACGTCCCCCTGCTCGATCACTTCGTGCCGCCCGACGTCTCCTACCAAACCTATCTCTACTACGTCGAGCGGCGACGGGAGTTGTTGAGCAATTCGTGAACGGCGCGTGGGTCTCGTGCCTCGACCCACCCTACGTGTGAAGAATCACCAATGACCCAACCACAACCAAACCTGTTCGACGTCGCGATCGTGGGGGCCGGGCCGATCGGGCTGGAGATGGCGGCGAGCCTGAAGCGGGCAGGGCTCGACTACGTCCACTTCGACGCCGGGCAGATCGGCCATACCTTGCTCACGCTTTGGCCGCCGAACACGCGTTTTCTCAGCTCGCCCGAACGAGTGGCCATTGCCGGCGTTCCGATCCAAACGGTCGACCAGGAAAAGTGTACGCCCTGCGATGCTGGCGGGCCGGGGCCGAGGTGACGATCAGCTATCGCCGGGCGGAGTTGGGCCGCCAGGCGGCCAAGCAACATCTGATCTCCGAAGTCGGCATGTGGGTCCGGGAGGGACGGATTCGGTTCCTGCCGGAGACGGTGCCCGTCGAGATCACGCCCGAAGACGTTGTGCTGGCCCCTACGCGCGACGGCCGCCGTTGCGCGGGCGAACTGACCCGGCAGCCGGCCGACTTCGTTCTCTTCTCGACCGGTTTCGTGGCCGGCACCGCCGCCGGCGGCACGCAGACGCAATACAAGCACTTTATCGAGACCGTCCACGTCGAGAGGATCGCCGCCGCGATCGCCGGGTAGCAGCTTGGGTGGCCTGGGGTCGAGCGGCAGCGAGGCACTGGGCTTTGTCGGAAAACCCTGTCTCCGGGTGGCATGGCGTCGCTTGCGTCGCCATGTTTCCGGGCACATGCCCACGCTTCGCGAGGGCATGCCACCCTGGCAGTAACAAGCGAACGAC
>JBDRTC010001176.1:0-4846 GCA_043824335.1 Planctomycetota bacterium
GTCGATCTCCATGCCGGCAGGACTCCGAGGGTGCAGAGCGGCGACGGGCTCACCGTGGCCGACCTCTGCAATCGGTTCGTCACGGCCAAGAAGCACGCCCTGGACGCCGGCGAGATAGTTCATTCCACGTTCACCAACTACTTCCGGTGTTGTCGGGGCGTGGTCGGATTCTTCGGCCGTACCCGGCTGGTAGAAGACCTCGCCGCCGATGACTTCGAGCAATACCGGGCGGCGCTGGTCAAGACGATGGGGCCGTCGGTCTTGGCCCTGGAGATCACCCAAGTAAAGGTGCTCTTCAAGTATGCTTTCGACCAAGGGCTGATGGCTTCCCCCGTCCGATACGGCCAGGGGTTCGCCAAGCCGACTCAGCGGGTGCTCAGGAAGAATCGGGCCGAGGGACCGTCCAGGATGTTCGAGCCGGCAGAGCTACGGCGCATGATCGACGTCGCGGGGCAACCGCTCAAGGCGTTCATCTTGCTGGGGCTGAATTGTGCGTTTGGCCCCGCGGACATCGCCAGAATCCCCAGGAAGGCCATCGACCTGAAAACCGGCTGGATTGTGTACGCGAGGCCGAAGACGGGCGTGGACCGACGCATACCGCTCTGGGGCGAGACCGTGGCAGCTATCGAGGAAGTATGGGCGAGTCAGCCGGCCAGCCCGGCGCGTGCCGGCGGGGCTTTCGTGACGGCACGTGGGAACGCATGGTCGACCCCCAAGGGCAAGACCAGCGTGATTACAATGCAGTTTCGCCAGTTACTCGAAACCCTGGGGCTGTACCGCCGTGGTGTCGGGCTGTACTCGCTTCGCCACATCTTCCGCACCGTCGCCGACGAGACCCTCGACTTCCCAGCGGTGAACCTCATCATGGGCCACGTCGACAGGACGATGGGGGCAACGTACCGCGAGCGAATCGCCGACGCCCGCCTCGTCGCCGTGGTGCAGCACGTTAGGAGCTGGTTGTTCGCTTCGGCGGACGACGACCAGGGGCAGCAGCCGGACGTGGTGCCGTTTTCCAAGAGTGGATAGAAGCGTACAATTCAACCAGCCCGGCTAGCGCGACGGCGCGAACCCCGGACACCTCGGACGGACCGCCGGGCTACCTTTCAATTCCCGAGGGTCACCCTCCGAGGTGGCGACAAATCATGCCAAGCGAGTCCCCTTCTCCCAAACAAGTGCTTTCCGCCATTGTCCAGGCTGCTCGCGACTTCATCCCTGCCGCGAGTAGCGGCCCTTGGGGACATGTACCTGATACCCGCGCCCACGACGAAGCCGAGCGTAGGTTGGAAAGCGTCGCTAGCGAGCTGATCCGCCTCCTGCATCCAGAGAACGTGGAGTCCATCCGAGATTTCTTGGAGCACAGCAGCGATCCTGACCTAGTTGGAATGGTTGAGACGCTGAATCGTTTCGCCAGCATTCGAGACGGTTTCTGTGCCATGACCACCGCACAGTGTCCCGACCGCAAGGATAGGGCGCCGTACCTCATCGAGCAATGTGAAGCCTTCCTGCGAGAAGCCTCGGAGTACGGCGCTTTTCGCGGATATTTTGGTTCCTCGATGGGGTCCGCAAGTCAAGATTGCGCCGTTTTCAAGAAGATTGGTGAGACCTGGACTGTCGGATACGGTGACAGTCGTCAGGAGGGGCTGAAACACGTGATGGCCCTGGAGGATGTTCAGCACTTGCTGGCCAACCAGGGCAGCGAAGTCGGTATTGCAGATCTTCCCGGCAACAAAGACAGCCAGCCCAAGACGAGAAGCGTGAAGGTTGCCACAAAGGCTGACGGCGAGAAACTCCTGAGACAGATCAAGGAACTCCAGGCCGAACGGCCCAAAGCCCCTGAAGAAGGTAAGGCGCCGCCTCCCGATGGTCTTCTGGTTTTGGGGGAAATCCAGAAGGAGACGAAAGAACTGCTTCGGGAGTACAACCAGAACTTCGACAATCGCGGTCATCCGCGACAACTTCCCGGTGACCAAGAGAAGATGGTTGCCAGCGCCGAGAAGCGATATCGACGCCTTCTGAAAAAACTCAAAAAATCTTTTCCCGCCCTCGCGTCTCATCTGGAGACGAACGTAACCATCGGCGTGGAATGTATTTACGCTCCCGAACACCACGTCGAATGGGACCTGGGCGACTAGCTGTTTTTCGCCCCGGACATCGTTTGTCCGAATCTGGACATGACTTGTCCCGCAATGTCTATGAAGGCCGGTTGAGGGTTCTGGTGTATAGCACACCGCTCAACAGGCCGCTCGATGCGGGTTTCTATCATGTCTGTCTCGGCCCCTCCCGTGCCCACTATTGGGGAAATCGCCCGGCGACTTGGTGAACCCGTTCATCGTGTCGAGTACGTCATCCGGTCGCGAAACATTCCCCCAGTCGCCACGGCCGGCAACGCCCGGATCTTTTCGGAAGCGGCCGTCGACCGCATTGCCAGCGAGCTCCGGCGCATCGACGAGGAAAGGGGGGCCGAATAGTGGCTCCCGCAACCGCCTCTCCGATGCTCACCCCGCGTCAGGTGGCTGAATCCCGAGCCGTTCCCGTCGACGTGGTGTACGCCTGGATTCGGTCCGGCCAGCTCCTCGCCGTCGACGTATCGGCTTCGCCCGGCGGCCGGCCCCGCTGGCGCATTGCCCCGGCGGACCTGGAAGTCTTTACGGCGAATCGGACGAACCGGCCGACGCCCAAGCCGGTACGAAGGCGGAAGGCCGGCCCGGCTGTTACTGAGTATTTCTGATGAATCCAAAGATGAGCACGACGGTCGAAAGCATCATCGTCGACGCGGAGGACGCGGCCGGCGGCAACGGCCACGGCCACCATAACGTCGAAGCTGTCAAGCAGGCCCTGCGGGGCCGCGCGGTTGACGTCCTAGAGCACGTGGCCGGCATTCCGCGCGACGTGTTGGACGGCAGGCATCATCCTTGTCCGCTCTGCGGCGGCAAGGATCGGTTCCGTCTGATCGACGCGGAGGTCGGCGCGGTCTACTGCAACAATTGCTTTGACAGCAAGAACGGGGACGCGCTCGCCGCGGTCCAGCATTTTCGCAACGTGGAATTCCCCGAGGCGCTTCCCCTAGTCGGAGAATACCTCGGCATCCAGGGCATCCAGCCAAGCCCAAACGGCCACGCGAAGCAAGCAAGATCGCAAAACCTGCTGAAAAAGGTACAGTGGATTCCTCTCGACTCCGACCAGTGGAACGCAATCGTAAGCGAGTGGTGCAAATACAAGCCGCCGATAACCCCCGAGGCGGTTGCGGCATTCCGCGGCCGGTTCTGCGTATGGCCCACCAAAGGCCCCGGGAACCGGTGCGTTGCCTTCCCCGGATACAACCTCAACCGGGAACTAAAGGCACTCCTGCTGTATCGCTTGGACGGCAAGCCGTTTCCCGTGCTCAAGGGTCTGGGGGAGCGGAAGACACACTTAGTGGGCGGTTCGCGAGAATCCTGGATCGTTCCAGGCCAGCTTGACGACCTGATCGATGCAACCACGCTCGTCAAGTGCGAAGGACTCACCGACGCCCTGGCCCTGTGGTCGATCGGTCTGCCCAAAAGTTGGGTTCCGATCACAAACGCCTGCGGGGCGCGAAGTGCAAACCCCGAGAAGCTCGACTTTTCGATCGGAGCGAACAAGCAGGTCCCCATCATGGGCGACGCCGACCAGCCCGGGCAAGAGGGCGGCCAAGGGTTTGCGGTGGCGTTTTGTTCGGCCGGAGCAAGCGAGGTCAAGGTTCCAGCTTTGCCGTATGAGGTTCTGCCCGACCACGGAAAGGACCTTCGCGACTGGCTGGCCGAGGGGCATGGTGTCGAGGATTTCTTGGCGCTGGTCGACGCCGCGGAGCCGGTAACGGCAGAGCAAGTAGCGGAGTGGGGCAGGGCGAAGACGAACAACCCCCGGATCCTCGTTGGCTTCGACGAGGCCCGCGTTGCCGACGAGGCGATCCGGGCGATCGTCAACGAGCCGAACCTCTACCAGCGCGGCGGCAAGCTGGTCCAGGTGGTCACCAACACGAAGCCGCCCCGGGGAATTGCACGGCCGACGGGTGCCCCACGTATCGCCATGCTGCGACAGGCCCGGCTACGCGAGATCATGGCGGACCATGCGAAATGGGCGACGCCTGGAGACGACGGCCCGACCCCTTGCCACGTTCCGCGCTGGGCGGTCGAAGCGGTTGCAGCCCGGGACCAATGGGAAGGCATCCGCCCGATCGAAGGCGTGGTCGAAGCGCCCGTCCTACGCGCCGACGGAACGATCCTCCAACAACCCGGCTATGATTCCCTCACCGGGCTGTTGTTCCAGCCCCGCGGGGCCTTCCCCGAGATTCCCGAGCGGTTGACGGTTGACGGCGCCCGGCGTGCCGTGGACGCCCTCTTGGAATCGGTGGCCGACTTCCCGTTTGCCACCCCAGCCCACAAGGCGGCATGGCTGGCGGCGACGTTGACGCCGTTCGCGCGGTTCGCGTTTTACGGCTGCGCCCCGCTCAATTTGATCGACGCCAATGTCCGCGGTTGTGGAAAGGGGCTTCTGGCCGACGTAACCGGCGCGATCTTCTGTTGGCGGGAAATGTCGCGGATGCCCAAGGCCGGCGATGACGACGAATTCCGAAAGCGGATCACGGCCCTCGCGATTGCTGGCGACCCGCTGATCCTGATCGACAACATAGTTGGGTTCCTGGGATCCCCGAGTCTGGACGCGGCGCTTACGGCGACGAGTTGGTCCGATCGCGTGCTCGGCAAGTCGGAAATGGTCACCGACGTGCCGTTGACGGCGACGTGGTACGCCACGGCGAACAACGCGATCCTCGGCGCGGACACGGCCCGGCGCGTGCTCCACATTCGTCTGGAATCGCCAGAAGAGA